>JAPLGX010000303.1 GCA_026389925.1 Chloroflexota bacterium | reverse complement strand
ACATCCCTCGTCCCGCCACTCGAGGGTGGGGGAGTTTGACCCGGCCACAGGTGGGGGAATTTGAGGTGGCCGCCGGGGATTCCGTCCCTCGCATGCCCTCCGATAGAGCTCCAGCGCACGCTCAGCGTCCGGCTCCATGCCGCCGTCCCCATTCTCGTACATGGCTCCGAGGTTGTCGCAGGAGATGCTGTTCCCTCCGTCGCAGGCCCGTTGAAAGAGTGCGGCTGCACGACCAAAGTCCTTGCCGACCCCCCGTCCTTCGTGATACAGAACGCCGAGGTTGTTGCAGGCTTCGTTGTTCCCTCCATCGCAGGCTCTCTGATAGACCGTCGCCGCCCGACCATGGTTTCGAACCACGCCGCGCCCCTCTTCGTACATACCCCCGAGGTAGTAGCAGGCGTCCGTGTTCTGCCCATCACAGGCCTTCTGGAATAGCGGGGCCGCGCAACCGACGTCCTGCGGCACACCCTGTCCGTTGTAGTGCAGAAGGCCGACATAGAAGCAGGCAGCTACGTTCTCGCCGTCACAGGCGCGCTGAAGGAGGGTTGCTGCACGGCCGTAGTCCTGCACCACACCGAGCCCAGAGTAGTATTGAGCTCCAATGTTGTAGCAGGCTTCGATGCTCGACCCGTCACAGGCCCTCTGGAACAGGGTGGCCGCACGTCCTTGGTCTTGGGTAACGCCGTGCCCATCGTAGTATAGGAGACCAAGATTGTAGCAGCCCGTTGCGTTCCCTCCGTCACACGCTCGCGTATAGGGCGCTACCGCCGCGGCGTATTCCTGCCCGTCGAACAGTCGGCCGCCGAGTGTCAAGCAAGAGGTCACCAGGCCACGATTGCATGCCACGTCAAAGGCACGGTTGGCGCGCACAGGCGTCGTGCCCGCCAGGCCGAGCCCAATCTCCTCGCAACGCTTGGCGCCACCGAAGCGACATCTCCAATCAAGTTCGCTTGACCCTATGTAGTAGAGTGCCGCGCCAACAGTTGTCAGAACCAACACCACCACGAGCGACAACCCGACCGTCTTCCGCGATGGAAGCGCCGCTCTCCATTTCTGCAGTCTAGCGCCGGCGACCGCCACAATTGCCGCGCTTCGGGCTGCTGGCGCAGTAGCCCATGAGGCCTTGCTGTCACTCGCCTGCCCGAAGAAGTAGCCGAGCCCGGAGTACGCGATGAACATCGCCCACGCTAGCCAGTTCGAGAATACGCTCAACAGCGATTGGTGCATCACCAAAGCGGTTGCGAATGCGCTGCCGAAGCTCACGACGGCTCCGAAGAGTGCAATGCGGCGTACGCCTTCATCGAAGTAGACGCTATCGAGCTTCAACTTCGCAGAAGCGAGTAGTTGCCCCGCGTATTTCCGGCCGGCTTCGAGCTGCGCACCCGATGGCACGCTGGCCGAGGCCCGCATCGGTCGTCCACAGTGGATGCAGGTTTGCGCGGCCTCCGACACTTCCTTGCCGCAGTCAGGACACTTGACGAGGGGCACTCGGAACCTCCGCCCTAATAGGATGCGGTTGTGGGTCAGTGTGCGCGCTCATCCGTAGAGGCACTTGCGGGCTAGCGCAGGGGCGGAGGAGGAATCATGCCCGGGGCTCCCCAACGCCTCGTGACTTGCGACTGGGTTACTACGTAGCGGTCTTCGCCGCGCCGCTCGACCAAGCCGGCGTAGTCCATTATTTCGCCGTCATTGAGCACGCGGATATAGACTTCTCTACTGCAGTTCCCGCGGGCGGTTCCGGCCCAGCGGTCGAGCAATCTATCGGCGCTCACGTAATCAGCGAACGCGCGGACAGCTTCCACTGCGCTGCAATCGCCGCTCGGACTCTGCTGCGAGGAGCTTGATGAAGTTCGCCCACTCGTGGACCGCTTCACCTGCACTGATGGCACACCGATGAGCGTGATGATTGTCACCGCCAGGAGCGCCGCCTGTAGCCGTGGCCTACCCTTGGCGACCTTCTCCCCCAATGCCGCTAGCCATCGAGGAGGATGCAGCCGCCCGGCCGGCGCAGTTGGGGGGGACTGTCGTGCGGCACTTCCCACCACGGGGCATCCGCATCGTGGGCAAGAGGGGGCCTTGGCGGGGATTTCCTCGCCACACTCTGAGCACTTGGTCAGAGCCATCACACACCTCCCGAGTCACCGAGCTGGCCAATCTCTGCCGCCTGAGGTGTGCCCGCCTTTGCTGCAGAGGGCTGCGCCTTTGAGCGCTGCGTGCGACAGTCTTTGCAGAGGCCGTCTTTGAGCGGCAGGTAGAAGCCTTCGCCGCACTTCCGGCAGAGGTAGAGTCGCGCCGTCCCCTCCGGCTCG
>JAPLGX010000334.1 GCA_026389925.1 Chloroflexota bacterium | reverse complement strand
GCGAGGCGGGGACCCTCGCCTCCAATCGCAAGAGCCAGCCGGGATTGTGGGCTTTCGGTGTGTCGGGCGACTACCCTCTCATGCTGGTGCGGCTGAACAGCGAGGACGAGACGCCGCTGGTGCGCGACGTGCTGCGCGCGCATGCCTTCTGGCGGAGACGCGGGGTGCAGAGCGATCTGGTGCTGCTCCTGCAGAAGGAGAGCGGCTACGGGCAGGAACTGCAGGGAGGGCTGTATCGGCTGATGGTGCGCATGCAGCTCGCGCCCTGGCTGAACCAGCGCGGCGGGATCTTCATCCTGAGCGCGGATCAGATGGCCGTGGAGGATCGCACGCTGCTCGAGACCGCCGCACGCGTTGTCCTCGATGGATCGCGCGGCACCCTGGCCGAACAACTGGCCCGGCCTTTCGAACAGCCCCGTCACCTGCCGGCCTTTGTGCCCACGCTCGGCGGCCCCGAGGAGATCGAACCCACGCCGGAGTTGGCCCGGCCCACCGCGCTGCTGTTCGACAACGGGCGCGGCGGCTTCAGCCCGGACGGCAGCGAATACCAGATCTACTTGAGGCCGGGAGAACGGACGCCCGTGCCCTGGATCAATGTGGTCGCCAATCCCGAGTTCGGCTTCGTGGTGTCGGAGACGGGGGCGGGCTTCACCTGGGCGGAGAACAGCTCCGAAAACCGCCTGACCCCCTGGGCCAACGATCCGGTGAGGGATTCTCCCGGGGAGGCGGTTTACATCCGAGACGAGGAGACCGCCGCCTTGTGGTCGCCGACGCCGATGCCTGCCCCTGCCTCCGCTCCCTACCTCGTGCGTCACGGCTCAGGCTATTCAATTTTCGAACATCACAGCCATGGACTTCGGCAGAGCCTGCGTCTATTTGTCGTTCCGGACTCGCCGGTCAAGGTGATCGCGCTGCGTCTGGAAAACCTGTGGACTCGCCCGCGCCGGCTGACCGCGACCTACTATGCGCAGTGGGTCCTGGGTACGGATCCCGAGGCCAGTTCGCAATTCGTGGTGCCCGAATATGAACCTGAGGCCCACGTGCTGTTGGCCCACAACCCCTATAGCACTGAATTCAGCGGGCGATTCGCCTTCCTGGCCGCCTGCCAGCGGCCGCACGGGCTGACGACGGATCGAACCGAGTTCCTTGGACGGATGGGCGACATGCAGCGCCCGGCTGCCCTCACGCGGGTCGGGCTGGCGGGGGTCGTTCGAGCGGGGTTGGATCCGTGCGCAGCCCTTCAGCTGCACGTGGAACTCAAACCCGGTGAGTCCAAGGAGGTCTTCTTCATCCTAGGTCAAGCCACGCAGCGCGAGGATGCGGTGCGCTTGGCGCGGCGCTTTGAGGATCCCGCCCAGATGGAGGCCGCCTGGCGCGACACCCTCGCTCTCTGGAATGATGTGCTCGGCTGTGTGACGGTGACGACGCCCGATCCTTCCATGGATCTCATGCTCAACCGCTGGCTGCTGTACCAGACGCTCTCCTGCCGTATGTGGGGTCGCTCGGCGCTCTACCAATCGAGCGGCGCGTTCGGCTTCCGCGATCAATTGCAGGACGCAATGGCCTTGGTGCATGCCGCGCCTCAGGTTGCGCGCGAGCACTTGCTGCTGGCCGCGCGGCACCAGTTCGAGGAGGGAGATGTTTTACATTGGTGGCACCCGCCTTGGGGGCGCGGCGACCGCACCCGCTGCTCCGACGACCTGCTCTGGCTGCCCTTCGTAACCGCACACTATGTGGAGGCGACCGGGGACGTGGCCATCCTCGCGGAGGAGGTGCCCTTCCTGCGGGGCGCCCCTCTCGCGGATGAGGAGCAACAGCGCTACGGACTGTATCCGAGCACGGACGAGACCTCCTCCCTCTACGAGCACTGCCGGCGAGCGCTCGAGAAGGGGATAACCTCCGGCTCACACGGACTCCCCCTGATCGGGAGCGGCGACTGGAATGATGCCTTGAACCGCGTCGGGATCGAAGGCAAGGGGGAGAGCATCTGGTTGGGCTGGTTCCTCTGCGCCACGCTCAACCGCTTTGCGGAATTGTGCGAGCGGCTGGGGCAGGCGGAAGATGCGGCCGGATATCGCGAGCGCGCCGCGCGGCTGCGCTCGGCTGTGGAGTCGGCGGGCTGGGATGGACAATGGTACCGCCGCGGATACTATGACGATGGGCAGTCGCTCGGATCGGAGCAGAATGAGGAATGGCAGATCGACTCGGTCGCCCAGTCGTGGGCCGTCCTGTCGGGCGCGGCCGACCCGGGCCACGCCGAGCAGGCCATGCGCGAGGTCCGAACGCGGCTGGTGAACGCGAGGGAGAGACTGGTCCTGCTTGCCACGCCGCCATTCGACAAGACTGCGCGCGATCCGGGCTATCTCAAAGGCTATCCCCCAGGCGTCCGTGAGAACGGCGGGGCCTATCAGCACGCGGCGATGTGGACCGCCTGGGCCTTCCTCAAGCTGGGATGGGCCGAAGAGGCTCATGCCCTGCTTCACATGCTCAATCCAGTCAACCTGGCCAACGCCGCCGGTGGCGTGGCTCGCTACCGAGCAGAACCGTATGTCCTCGCGGCGGATGTTTCGAGCGGGGCGCCGCGCGTCGGACGGGGGGGCTGGACGTGGTACACCGGAGCGGCGGGCTGGATGTACCGTTTAGGGCTGGAGGGGATGCTCGGGCTGCAACGGGTCGGAAAGGCGCTGCGCTTGGCTCCCTGTATCCCTGGCGATTGGCGAAGCTATCAGATACGTTACCGCTATGGTCGCAGCGTGTATCAGATTGAGGTCACCAACCCGGAAGGGGCCGGCCGCGCGGTCAGCGAGGTCCGGCTTGACGGGCAGATCGTGCGCGATGGAACCATTCCTCTCTGTGATGATGGAACCCCGCACCAGGTGAACGTGCGGATGGGGTGAGACGCACCAGCCGACAACCGCACAGCTTCCGTCCTGCTTCTGCGGCGCTCCGACACGTGCTCAGCACGGGCTGCCTTGCGCATGCGGCGAGGTTGGGATGGAGGGTGTCATCGCCAAGGATGGGAGTGGGCAGGGGCATGGAGCGTTTGGGTGAGACAGGCTGGAGTGAGAAAAGAGAGAACCGAGGCAGTTAGAACCTCGGTTCTCTTGTTTCCCAGCGGTGGTGGCCTCGCCTGCCCAGGGCGCG
>JAPLGX010000185.1 GCA_026389925.1 Chloroflexota bacterium | reverse complement strand
GCGGCGCCTGGGTCGACTTGCCGCTGCCTTCCGCTCCCTCGAGGGTGATGAAGAGATTCATGGGCTAATCCCGGAAGATGCGCACCCGGCGGTGTGGTTCCTTGCCGTAGGATTGGGAGAGCAGATTGGCCTGGCGGGCCTGCTGGTGCTGCAAGCGGCGGATATACGCCGAGGCGGGCGTCAGGTCCACCGAACGCGTGCCGGTGAGCACATCCTGCACCGCGCGGCGCGTCTCCTCCATGGCCACCTCGAGCAAGCTGTCGTTGGGCGCCGCGTGATTGAGGTCGAACAGATCGGAAAGAAAACTCTCCATCTGGCCGACGGTATTTGCGCGCAACACATAGATCGAAATGCCGCGCCGCTCGGCATCCTCGATCAGATGCTGGCGGCGGCGGTAGTACGCCTTGAGCGTCACCACCGCCTGTGCCTCGCCCAGGTCCGTCACCACCGTGACCGGCACATGCAGGTAGCGCGCCGCTTGCTCCAGGCGGTTGCGGGCCACGCCGTAGGGATAGACACGGATCGGTTGGCGGCGGCTGGCCGGCATGTGCGGCGGCGTCGGCGAGAAGGGCAACGCCTCCTCCCCCGCGAGGCTGGGCGGTTCGGCCGCCAGCGGCCGCTGGCGATGGGCGCTGCCCCAGGGCATGCCGGCTTCCGCGTTCGGGCTCGTGCGCGTCCGGCGGCCGGGCGGTGCCTCGAGCGCCAAGGACTCGACATGCACCTCGTTGTTCTCGTCGCGGTAGCGCAGCTGCGGCGGCAGCGGCCGCCCGCGCAGTACGGCATCCACCGCCTCCGCCACGTCCAGATGAATGGCCAGGCGCTCGCGGTCCCGAATCTCAATCAAGATGTCGAAGGTGGGCGGGGCTCGCCGCTCGAGAACGGTCATTTGTGTTCCGCGGCGGCGGGCCTCCTCATCCGAAAGGGTGACCGACTCGATCCCGCCCACCAGGTCGGCCAAGGTGGGGTTGAGCAAGATGTTGTCGAGAGTGATGCCGTGGGCCGTGCCGATGAGCTGCACTCCGCGTTCGGCAATGGTGCGCGCTGCGGCCGCCTCCAATTCGCGCCCAATCTCGTCGATGACGATCACCTCGGGGTTGTGGTTCTCCACCGCCTCGATCATCACCTCGTGCTGCAATGAGGGCTGGCGCACCTGCATGCGCCGCGCGCGTCCCACGGCGGGGTGAGGCACGTCGCCGTCGCCGCCGATTTCGTTGGAGGTGTCGACGATCACCACGCGCTTGTCGTCCGCCAGAATGCGGGCCGTCTCGCGCAACATGGTGGTCTTGCCGATGCCCGGGCGCCCCAGGAGCAGCAGGCTCTTGCCCGAGGCGATGAGATCCTGAATGATGTCGATGGTGCCATACACCGCACGTCCCACGCGGCAGGTGAGCCCCACGATGTGGCCGCGCCGGTTGCGGATGGCGGAGATGCGGTGCAGCGTGCGTTCCATGCCGGCCCGGTTGTCGGCATCAAACTCGCCGATGCGGCTGACGACGAAGTCGATCAACTCGCGCGTCACCTCGTGTTCGTCAAGCACCGTCTCGCCGTCCAGGTAGCGCGCCGTAGGGATTCGCCCCAGGTCGAGGATGACCTCCAGGAGCTCGTCCCAGCGGTCCACGCGCTGCAGCGCTTGGCTGATCGTCGGGGGCAGGACCTCCAGCATGGCGTTCAGATCGTCGGTTATCTTGCGTTGGGTCATGGTAGAGAACTCTCGCCGGAAGGGGGTGGGCGCCTTAGCTGTGGCCGCGGATGGGCGTGGCCCGCGTGGCACTGTGTTCGATGGCCGGTGCACTCAGCGTGCGCCGCTCGCTGATGGGGACCACGATGCGCCGCACCAGAACGGCCTGTTCGCCCCAGCGCGTGAGGCCGACCTCCCCCAGAATCGGCTCGAGCCAGTTCTGGTACGAACGCACGCACACATAGGCGGGCCGCGCGGCGGTCGGCCGCAGGCTGGCCAAGAGCGAGTGCATCGCCTCGGCCACGTCGCGCGCGGCCGGGTGTAAGAACGGTTCGAGCCAGATGCCTCGCGGGCCGGATTGCACATCGATCGAGGCGACGAGGTCGCCTTCCTGGAATAACACCCAGCCGCGCGCCTCGCGCGCAGCCGGTTCGACCTGTTGAATGAGTGCCGGCACCACGGCCGCATATAGGCTGCGCACAGTCAGCAGGTCGCGCGCGCGCTGAGGGCGCAGCACGCCGGCCGGGTGCAGGCTGACGGGGCGCGGCTGATCGAGAGTCCACACGGCCTGGCGGGCGTACACCGTGAAACATTCATGACGCAAGAAGCCGAAAATCGGGCTGCCCTCTTCGGCCTCGGCCAGGAGATATTGCGCACCGCGCCGTCCGGCCTCGCTGAGCACCCCCTCGACCAGCGAACCGCACGCGCGCGTGTCGAGGAACTGACGCGGCGCCAGGAACATCAATCGCGCCAGCGGCGAGCCCTGGCCGTGCCGCAGTTGAGCATAGGCTTGCGCGCCGTGCTGGCCTTCCCACACGTACGTTCTCGCCAGTGTGCCGGGGAACAAGCTGGCCCAGAAGGCGGTGGGCAGCGAGCGCACCTCCCGCGTGAGCGCCAGACGCGTGTCCAGGCACACCCCGTGCTCGGCGAGCCGCCGTAGCCCAGCCAGGTCGTGAAGCTCGAAGGGGCGAATCATCGTTGGCCAGAATGCCCTTGGGGTGCCGTAACTCGCGTGCGACGTGGTCCTCACGCGCCCTGGGTGCACAGGCGCAGGAAGTAACGGTGGAACCGATCGTCGCCGGTCAACTCGGGATGGAAAGAAGTCGCCAGCCAGCGTCCCTGGCGCGCAGCGACGATCGTGCCATCTTGTAGGCGGGCCACCACTTCTACTCCGGGCCCCACACGCTCAATGAGCGGCGCGCGAATGAAGACGGCGGGGAAGGGCCCTTCCCGCCCGTCATCAACACCCGATAGGGCCGGTGCCTGCAGTGGGACCTCGAAGCTGTCGACTTGCCGGCCGAAGGCGTTGCGGCGGATGGTGATATCCATCAATTCGAGCAGGGGCTGCGCGCGCTGGGCGTCGCGCGAGAGCAGGATCGCTCCGGCGCAGGTCCCCCACACGGCATGCTGGCGGGCAAATGCACGCAGCGGATCGATCAAACCGAAATCGACCGCCAGCTTGCCCATGGTTGTCGATTCGCCGCCCGGGATAATCAGGCCAAGCAGGCCATCGAGGTGCGCTGCCAGGCGCACCTCGATGGGCACGACACCGATGCGTTGCAGAATGGCGCCGTGTTCGGCAAAATCCCCTTGCAGCGCGAGTACTCCGACACGCATAGCCCTCTCATGGCCCGCCGGCGCGTGGCACACGTAAAGCGGCGGCTACCAGCCGCGCCCGGCGATCAACTCCTCTTTCGGTATGGCGCTGATCTGCCGCCCGACCATCGGCTCGCCCAAATCGCGGCTGACCTCGGCCAGGATGTGCGGCTCACGGAAGTGAGTCACGGCTTTGACAATAGCCGCGCCGCGCTTGGCGGGGTCGCCCGACTTGAAGATGCCCGAGCCGACGAACACGCCGTCCAGCCCGAGTTGCATCATCAGGGCTGCATCGGCCGGAGTGGTGCCCGCCTCGCCCTTGGTGCGGATCATGGCGGCACCCTCGCCGATGCGCCGCAAGGCTTCGCCCAGGTTGCGCGCGCCGCACACGAAGGGCACGCCAAACGGATGTTTGAGGATGTGGTGCTCCTCGTCGGCCGGCGTGAGGACCTCGGACTCATCGATGAAGTCGACGCCGATCGCCTCCAGCACCTGGGCTTCGACGAAGTGGCCGATGCGGCATTTGGCCATGACCGGAATGGTGACGGTCTCCATGATGCGCTGGATGATTGCCGGGTCGCTCATGCGCGCCACGCCGCCTTGCGCGCGAATGTCGGCCGGCACGCGTTCCAGCGCCATCACCGCGCAGGCCCCTGCCTCTTCCGCGATGCGTGCGTGCTCGGGCGTGACCACGTCCATGATCACGCCGCCCTTGAGCATTTGTGCCAGCCCCTTCTTAACGGTGAAGGAGCCTCGTTCCTTGTCCATGACTGATGCTCCTGGTGCGCTTCTGCCGCCCACCCTGCGATTGAGAAGACCGGGGAGTGCCTGAGGAGGACGCGCGGAGAGGGCCGGCAGTGCAGCGCATGATGAAGTCGCGAACCTCGCTGGCTAATTCTACCACGCTGCCTCCGGCCGACTGTATAATCCACGGCATGTTGCCTGATCTGGCACTCGGCGACGTCGTGCGGATGCGCAAGCCGCATCCGTGCGGCAGCAGCGAGTGGAATGTGGTCCGCTTGGGGGCGGAT
>JAPLGX010000198.1 GCA_026389925.1 Chloroflexota bacterium | reverse complement strand
GACCCTGCTGGCGAGGAGGACGAGCCAGAGGCGATCGGTTGGTGTGAAGCGTGGCTTGCCAACTTGACGGTGGAGGGTAACGAGTTGCTGGCGGAGGAGGGCGTCCTCAGCGGCGAGTTGGGCATGAGTGCGAGTGATGTCGAGGGCAGAGCCAAGAAGGACAGAATAGCGAGAAGGCCGGGGGAGCTGGAGGGAAGCGTGTTTCGAAGACACCAATGTGGAGACAATGCGTCGGACAAACCGATCGGCTAAGGAAGACCTGCAGAGAAGGCCCTCGGCGGACAGACAAAACCCATCAATGGAGTATATTGCAGGTGCGATCGAGGTTCGTTGTCGGGCGGATGGGGTTTTCGGCCAGGATAGCCTTTCCTTATGCTGCAGGTAGACGTTGATCGTGAGGAAACCACTTTCTTTGAAGAATGCCAGACTCATTTTGACGTGAAGCAGTGACAAATCCAACCGGAGTAGGAGGAGACAAATCCTATGTTGCCAATCGGTGATGATGATACCTCTCGCAGAACTGTTCCGCTGGTCACGTATGCCCTAATCGCTCTGAACGTCCTATTCTTCTTTGTAGAGCAGAGTGGCGGTGACGCTTTCATTGGGAAGTGGGCTTTCGTTCCTACCCGCTTCCTTGCCAATCCCTTCGGTGATTCTCTGACGCTCTTCACTTCCATGTTCATGCATGCCGGGTGGGTTCACCTGGGAGGCAACATGCTCTACTTATGGATTTTCGGTGACAATGTGGAAGACCGTTTCGGGCACATCAAGTTCACAATCTTCTACCTACTCTGTGGGCTTGCGGCAACTTTCGCACAGCTGGTGTTTAGCCTCGGATCAAGCGTGCCGAATTTGGGAGCATCGGGGGCGATTGCGGGGGTGCTCGGCGCCTAAATCTTGCTGTTCCCGCAGGGAAAGGTCAGAGTTTTGCTGGGCCAACAAGTGATTCAAGTGCCCGCACTGATAGTCATTGGGATCTGGATCGTTCTGCAGTTGTTTAGCGGCATCGGTTCCATTGCCAACACAGCGCAGACGGGTGGCGTTGCTTTCATGGCGCACATCGGCGGATTTCTTGCGGGGTTTGTGTTGACCTTCTTGTTACGTGGGAGTCGCGGGGCGCAACCGACGGGCTGAATCGCCACGATGGTAGATCATCATTGGCGAATCGAGAATGCTTGGGGGGATTGCGCCGATAGCGTCTGCGTGACGCATGAACCTAACGATATGGCAGATATAGATTTGCTGTACATCTGTAAGTGACGCGTCTAACGCTCCATGCGGGCGACGGGGTTACGCCCTGCTAATTCGGGCAAGTGGAAATGACCCGCCCCGCGCCTGATGCTGGCCGTTACGCGGCCGCCCGTTGAGCAGCGGCATGTACTCGCGCCACGCGACTCCGCCTGCAGGTTGTCCGACCCTGCCACACCCGGGCCGAACGTCGGACCCCGCTTGAAGACACATCGATGTCAAAGGAGATGCGACAATGAAACTCACTCCTCCGAAGGTCATCACTTGGTGGATCGCTGTTGCCCTTGGTGTGCTTGGGCTCATCGGTCACTTTGGCAATGTTGCAGCCCTGAGCGCGTACGCGTTTTGGCTCGTCACAGCCGGGCTCGCCCTACTGGTGTTGGCGACGCTCATTAAGGACCTCTAGCGGTTCGACTGCGTGGGCCCTGGGGTTGAGAATCGGCCCGGGCCACCCAAGGGTCCACGCGTCCTCCGTGCGGCTCGCTGCCTCCGCTTGGATGAACCGTTGCGGGACATAGGTAACCAAACGTTCTAAAGACATAGGTAGCACATTGTCTAGGGACATGGGTACCACTTCCCTGGGGGGAGGTGACCCATGCCTTGGAAAGGTGTTACCGTGAGCGAGCGACGGGAGCGGTTTCTCGAAGACTACCAGCTCAACTTCTACGCCGTCAGCGAACTCGCTGAACGCTTCGGCATCTCGAGAAAGACAGCCCATAAGTGGATTGCGCGGTTCCGGCTACTGGGCCACGGCGGCTACCATGAACTCTCCCGTCGACCGCACAGTTGCCCGTGGCAGACCGATCAAGGAGTGGTCGAGGAGCTCCTTGGCCTGCGTAAGGCCTACCCCCCATTGGGGTCCCCGGAAATTGCTCGATCTAATGCATCGGCGCCACGGAGGGCGGGAGCTGCCAGCGGTGTCGACGGCGGCTCGCATCCTGGCCAGACATGACCTAGCTCGGGCAAAGCGCCGTTATCGACGCGCCTCCCCGTCTCCCCAAGAGGGGACCTTGTCCAACGGGAAGGATATGTCACATGGCCCTCCCTCACTGTCTACACCATTGCGGAACAGTACACTCTAGCCGGCGAGACGGATCCAGAGCGTTCCCTATGGCAGCGGGGACTTCCTCGAAAGGTCTGCGGCCGACGCAAGTCAGGGTGTAGCAGTCATCGCCGGCACCGGCGCGGCGGAGTCCTCGGTGACGAAGATGATGTCCGGGATCCCCAACGCGCGCAGCAGACGGTAGAGCGTGCTCTCAGCGTTCAGACGGGCTTGCTCGAGGATGCCGTCTTCGAGCGCCGCTCGCCGGATCTCGTCCTCGGCCGCTTGGCGGGCAGCCGCCTCGAGCGAGATATCCCCCTGCGTCAACAAACCCGTCTCGCGATCGTAGACGTACGACTTCCCATTGTCGAGCGTGGCGACGAAGACCTCCGCCTCCGGCAGGCGCAGATAGGCCCGTCCCTCGGCGTCGAGCCAGACATCCTCGGGCTCCAGCCGGCCGAGATCCACGCCAGCGATGACGACGCCGTGAGCGATGAAAAGGAGCCGGTCCCCGAAGAGGAAGCCCAGCGGGCCCTGCCGCGACTCGGCGGTGATCACCTTCTCAACCGTGTACTGGATGGTCTCCAGACGCGCCAGCGAACGCACCTCCCGCACGATGGTCACGGGATCGGGCACGATGGTCGGGGTTGGATGCAGGATCGCGGCGATCTGCGTGCTGACGTCGGCCGACAGCTCGGCCACGGGGCGCGCCGACTCTTGCACGGTCCGGACAACCAGCCAGGTTCCAACCAGGATGGCGGCCGCAGCCAGAACGGCCAGCGTGTTCAGCAGGATGTTACGCATGCCGACATTATACCCGTGGGGTACGCCGATTACCCCATCCCAGCACATCGGCGGTGGAAGAACCGGTCGAAGCGGAACGGGCACGGACCCGGTGGACGATGTCTAGGGCAGGGGGCGCCACCAGGAGTAGAAGCTGGGACCAGCAGGATCTTAGTCCGCAAGAGAAGAACCGAGGCTCAAGCGGCCTCGGTTCTTTATTTGGGTAGCAGGGGGCGGACTTGACACTTCGGCCTCCTGGTTATGAGTTTCGCTCCTGTTGAGGGGGTCTCGGAGACCTCTTTCATGCTCCCGAGGCCGCCCGTAGTTCCGCGACACTTGAATGCTCGCATGTCTTCGATGGCAAGTTCAAACCTGAGGATAGCCCAATCGCGGAGGAGGAGGTCAATAGGGGAACTCTCCATGGCTCACGAGGCTTGTGCTGGCCACCCAGCGCATCAACCGCAGACTGCCCAGAGAATAGTCTGGCCATCATGGGACACAATAGATTCGGCTTTGCTGCGCGTGAGGTCGGCCACTGTCGCGAGAGCGACAGTCTGGCGAAAGGGTAGGGTGAGGTGGGGTGACCCCTTTTCCAGATAGGAGAATGCGCGGAGCGATTGAGTCGGACGAATGGCTTGACAATCGAAGACATGCAGAATGGGCCCTCGACGGACAATCAAAACCCATCAATGGAGTGTATCGCACGTCCGATCGAGGTTTGTTGTCGGGCGGATGGGGTTTTCGGCTAGGACAGCGGTGCGGCGGGCGAGGGGCAACGCCGGGGGGGGTGGTCGAAGCAAGCCGTATCCGGTACAATCTGCGGCGATGACCTTTGAAGCGTGGCTGAACGAAGCACAGAAGCGCATCTGGACCGAGGAGCAGGAAGTCTTGCAGCGCGCCCTCCAGGTGCTGTCGGGTTGGGAGGCGGCGCCGGGCGATCTCGAGCACCTACGTCGCGCCTTGCGGCAGCTCGACGAGCTGTTTCTTCTGGTTGTCGTCGGCGAGTTCAACAGTGGCAAGTCGGCGTTGATCAATGCGTTGCTGGGCGAAGCGTTCCTGCCGGAGGGGCCGACGCCGACGACCGATCGCATATACGTCCTGGCGCACGGGCAGGCGGGCGCTCCCGAGTTCGTCCAGGACGAAGTGCGATTGCTTCGCTATCCGGCCGAGCTCCTGCGGCAGGTGCGCATCGTCGACACACCCGGGACGAACGCGGTCCTGCGGCAGCACGAGGTCATCGCCCGCGACTTTGTCCCGCGCAGCGATCTGGTCCTGTTCGTCACATCGGCCGACCGGCCGTTCACCGAGAGCGAGCGGGCCTTCCTGGAGAGCATCCGCCAGTTGGGCAAGAAGGTCGTCGTCGTGATCAACAAGGACGACCTGCTCGAGGGCGAGGCGGCCCGGCGCGAGGTCGAAACATTCGTGCGCTCGCAGGTGCGGCGTCTGCTCGACTTCGAACCGGAGCTATTCCTGGTCTCGGCCCGGGCCGGGCTGCGGGCGCCGGACTCGCCGGGGGCGGACGGCTTCCGCCGGTTCCGGGATCAATTGCGCGACACGCTGACCCAGACGCAGCTTGTGGCGTTGAAGCTGCGCAGCCCGCTGGGCGTGGCCGGCAAGCTGGCGTCCGACTACCGTGCCACGGCTACCGGACGGCTGCAGGTGCTGGCCGACGACGCCCAGGCGCTGCGGTTGGCCGAGAAGCAGTGGGAGGCGTACGAGGCCGAGACGCGGGCCGAGTTCGTGCGGCACCGTGCCCGCATTGAGAACGACCTGCTGCAAATGAGCCTGCGCGGCGAGGCCTTCCTGGACGACCGCATGCGGCTGCTGAAGATCAGCGACATGCTGCAGGGGCGGCGCATGCGGGCCGCCTTCGAGAAGGAGGTCGTGGCTGACACGCCCGAGCAGGTCGCGGTGCATGTCCAGGAGGTCATCGACTGGCTGGTCGAGCGCGAGCTGGGCATGTGGCAGCGGACGTCAGCTGAGCTGGGCCGGCGGCGGGAGACCTCGGCGCTGCACGAGGCGGCGCAGGCGGCAGCCGGCGGATTTGCCTACAACCGCCGGCAGCTCCTGGAGACCCTCGGCGCGCAGGCGGAGGGTGTCATTCGCAGCTACGATCGAACGGCCGAGGGCGAGCGGCTCACGGTGGCCGTCCAGGAATCGGTGGCCATGGTCGGGCTGTTCGAGGTCGGCGCGGTCGGCCTGGGGCTGGTGCTCAAGGCCTTGCTCACGACGGCCGCGGCCGATGCCACCGGGCTGGTGGCGGCGAGTGTGTTGGGCGTGCTCGGGCTGGCGGTCATCCCGTGGCGGCGCGGCATCGCCAAGCGCGAGTTCCGCAGCAAGATGGAGGCGTTGCGCCAGCGGCTGGCGGCGACGCTGGAGGAGAGTTTCCGCAGCGAGCTCGGCCGCGGGCTCGAGCGGCTGCGGCAGGCGATGGCGCCGTACCGGCGCTTCGTGCTCGAGGAAGAAGATCGCTTGCGGCGGGTCGCCGCCGGGTTGGACGAGGTCTCCGGTCGGCTGGCGACGCTCGAGTCAGCTGTGGGCGAGGCGGCGCCGGCGGGCTGAGGGCGCGACCGCTGTGGTACCCGAGAACCCCATCCGAACATGTCGGCGGTGGAAGAATCAGTCGAAGCGGGACGATTGCGAGCCCGGTGCGACTATTGTTGGGGTTATTGACGCTCCCAGGGGTCGAACCAGGGATCAGGCGGTTATTAGCCCAGCAGACCAGATGGGATCAATACATCGCAAATCCACGGGAATCTGGCCGACTCAACCCGGGGAGACGAAAACAGAACCGAGGCTCAGAGGGCCTCGGTTCTTCATTGTACGCCCAGCATGGGCGCTGACTGGGAAGGTGGAAGTCCTTCTCGGGGGGTGATGGCCCCCACCGTAGCCAAGGG
>JAPLGX010000084.1 GCA_026389925.1 Chloroflexota bacterium | reverse complement strand
ATGGCGGTGCCGTGCTGGTCGTCGTGGAAAACGGGAATGTCGAGCTGCGCCTGCAGCGTGCGTTCGATGGTAAAGCAGTCCGGCGCGCGAATGTCCTCCAGGTTGATCCCGCCGAAGGTGGGTGCGATGGCCGCGACCACCCGCACGACCTCCTGCGGGTCGCGCGAGTCGACCTCGATGTCAAACACGTCGATGTCGGCGAAGCGCTTGAAGAGCACGCCCTTGCCTTCCATCACCGGCTTGGAGGCGAGCGCGCCGCGGTCGCCCAACCCGAGGATGGCCGTGCCGTTAGTGATCACCGCCACCAGGTTGCCCTTGGCAGTGTAGTCGTAGGCCGTCTCGGGGTCGCGCTCGATCTCGAGCACCGGCTGGGCGACGCCGGGCGTGTAGGCCAGCGCCAGATCGCGCTGGGTGGCGATGGGCTTGGTCGGGACAACTTCAGTTTTGCCCGGCCGGCCCTGACGGTGATACTCGAGCGCGTCCTCACGCGTGGTTGACATGTGGGACTCCGTTGGCCAAAGAGGGGGAATGAGAGGGACAAGCTCGATAAGTGTATCATAAGAAGTCCGGCCCAATTGGTATGGTTCTCCCGAATGGGGCTTGTAGAAAGCGCCTCCAAACGGTATGCTCACCCCCGCGTGGATCGAGGGTCATGAAGATCAACCGCAGGGACTTCCTCAAATTGAGCGGCTTAGGTTTGACGAGTGCGTGGATTGGCCCGCGCCTGGGCTTGCCGCGCCGCCTGCAGCCCGACGAGTGGAGCCAGACCTTTGCGCCCGGTGCCCATCTCGGCCGGGTGACCATTGCCCGGACGGCACTCCACGCGCGCCCCACTCCCGACAGCCCGCAGCTCGGCTGGAAGTACCTGGATGAGGTGAGCGAGGTGCTGCGCGAGGTCGTCGGCAAAGGCACCCAATACCAGAACCATGTGTGGATGGAAACCTCGCAAGGCTTTCTGTACGCGCCGGATGTGCAGCCCATCCTTTACCGGCCGAACCCGCCGGTGGAGGCTATTGCCGGTGGGCGCATGTGGGTTGAGGTGAGTGTGCCTTACGCCGACGGCCGCGCCAAGCCCCGGGCCGAGGCCGCGTTGCGTGAGCGTCTGTACTACGCCTCCATCTATCCGGTGAGCGAGGTCATTCAGGATGAGCGGGGCACGGCCTGGTACCACCTCGACGAAGAGAAGTACACCGGCCTGTATGTCCCGGCCGAGGCCATGCGCCCCATTGCGCCGGATGAACTCACGCCGATCTCGGCGGAAGTCGAAGACAAGAAGATTGTCGTCGACCTCGGGCGCCAGTCGCTCTCGGCCTTCGAGAATAGCGTGGAAGTCTTTCACGCGCGCATCGCCTCCGGGGCCAAGCTCGAGAGCGAGGGCGGCAAGTGGACCACCCCGCCCGGCACCTATCGCGTGCAGCGCAAGTGGATCGGCGTGCGCATGGCGGCCGGCGATGCGGTCAGCGGATACGACCTGCCCGGGGTGGGCTGGGCCACCATCTTCATCAGTTCCAACGGCGTGGCCATCCATTCCACCTACTGGCACAACGATTACGGCATTCCCAAGTCGCATGGTTGCGTCAACGCGCGGCCGGACGATGCCAAGTGGGTGTTCCGCTGGACGCTGCCGCAGGTGAGCTACCTGCCCGGCGAGGCGGTGCCAGAACTGCCCGGTGGAACGTCGGTCATCGTGAAAGAATAGGACGCGGAGAGCCCTCATCGTGGATGTGCGCTCGGTATCGATTGGATTGGCCTGGCTGGCAGGCGTGGCCTCTTTTCTCTCGCCCTGCGTCTTCGCGCTGGTGCCGGCCTACGTCGGCTATCTGGGCGGCATCGCCTCCCACTCCGGGGCCGGGGCGGCGCCCGGGAGGTGGCGGGTGTTCTCTCACGGCGTGGCGTTCGTGATCGGCTTCAGCCTGGTCTTCATTGGCCTGGGCGCGGCGGCCTCCGCTGTGGGTCAGATGCTCTTCGACATGCGCGGCTGGCTTGGCCGCATCGGCGGCGTGATCGTGATTATCTTTGGCTTGCATACGATGGGCATCATCAATCTGCCGTTCCTCAATGCCGACACGCGCCGCCAGGCGGCGCCCGACCCGAGCTGGGGCTACATTTCTTCAGGCTTGATGGGTGTGTTCTTTTCCGCCGGTTGGGCGCCGTGTGTCGGCCCGGTCTTGGGCGCGGTGCTGACCCTGGCCCTCGACAGCGGCTCGCTCGGCCGCGGGGTGCTCTTGCTGGTCGCGTACTCGGCCGGCATGGCGGTGCCGTTCCTGCTCGCGGCACTGGGCATCGGGCGCGTGTCGGAATGGCTGCGCCGCTACTCGCGCTACCTGCGCTACGTCTCGCTGGCCACCGGCGCGCTGCTCGTGATCATCGGCGTCATGCTGCTCCTTGGCGTGTTCCAGCGCCTGGCGGCCTTCGGCTTCTTCATTGATACCGGCCTATGATTGCGATGCGACCGAGCGGGCTGAGTACGGCGGCGCTTGTTTTGCTGGGCCTCGTGCTGGGCTCGGCCAGCGCGGCCGTCATCTGGCTGCGCCCGGTGCAGAGTGCGGTGGAGGCCCCCGCGCAGGGGACCAGCACCCCGATCATCACTCCGGCACCCGCGCCGGTGGTTGGGGCGACGGCTCCTTCCTTCGCGCTGGCGACTCTTGACGGCAAGCGGGTGGACCTGCGCGCACTGCGTGGGACGCCGCTGGTGCTCAACTTCTGGGCGACCTGGTGTGAGCCGTGCCGCACGGAAATGCCGCTGCTTCAATCCCACTATGAGGCCGGACGCTCCGCCGGGCTGCGCATCCTGGCCATCAACTTCGACGAGCCCGAACCGCAGGTGCGATCGTTCGTGGATGAGCTGGGCCTGACGTTCGATATCTTGCTCGACCCCGGCGCGTACGTGCAGGACCTGTACCGCGTGCGCGGCTACCCGACCACGTTCTTCGTCGATGCGCGCGGGGTCATCCGTGGACATAAGGTTGGCGCGATGGAGGCCTCGGAGCTCGAGGCGTTCCTCGCGGACATTGGTATAGGTGGCCCATGATCCAGGTGACGCTCTTCGTCAAGCCGGATTGTCCGCCCTGCGATGAAGTGCAGGCGCTGCTGGGCGATCTGGCGGCTGCCTATCCCCACCGCCTGACTGTCCAGGACGTCACAGCCGATGCCCGTCTGCGCGCCGAACTCGGCGCGCGGGTGCCGGTGGTGGAGGTCGGCGGGCGGCGCCTCGCCTCGCCGATCACCCGCGAGACGCTGACCAGCGCGCTGGCGGTGGCGCAGGCCATTGAGCGCACCTATGCACCTTCGGCCGCCTCCAAACTGGGCGGGGCCGATCGCGCCACGCGCTGGCTTTCCCGGCACTGGCTGGCCCTCTTCAACTCGGTCGTTGCGGTGTACCTCGGCCTGCCCTTCCTGGCGCCGGCGCTCATGCGCGCGGGCCTCGAGCGGCCGGCGCGCCTCCTCTATCTCGCCTACAGCTTCGTCTGCCACCAATTCCCGTTCCGTTCGTTCTTCCTGTTCGGCCCGCGCGCCACCTACCCACGCGACATTCTCCAGGCCGCGACCGGCGTGGACCCCAACGACCTGCTCGGCGCGCGCAGCTTCGTGGGCAACGCGGCGACCGGCTTCAAGGTGGCGTTGTGCGAGCGGGATGTGGCGATGTATGCCGGCATTCTCCTAGGCGGGTTGGTCTACGCTCTCCTGCGCCCAAGGCTGAGAGCGCTGCACTGGATGCTGTGGCTGGCGCTGGGGGTGCTGCCCATCGCACTCGACGGCGGCAGCCAGCTGGTGAGCCAGCTGGCGATCGGCCTGCTTCCCTTCCGTGAAAGCACGGCCCTCTTGCGCACGATCACCGGGGCGCTGTTCGGGGTGATGAGCGTGTGGTTCGCCTACCCCAACCTCGAGGACAGCATGCAGGAGAACCTGCGCGCGGTTGAGCGCAGCGGCGCGGGCTCGAGGGCCTCCCCGGCATGACCTTTCACGCGAGCCAGGGCCTGCGCCTCTACCACTTTGAGGTCTTCAGCCCACATGCCGGCCTCGCGCACGCGGTGTTCTGCCGCCAGGGCGGAGTGAGCCCCAAGCCCTGGGAGTCGCTCAACGTGGGCGGTGGAGTGGGCGACGAGGTCGCACGCGTGGTGGAGAATCGCCAGCGCGCCTTTCGTGCGGCCGGGCGCCCGCTCGAGTCGATCACCGATGTGTGGCAGGTTCACTCCGCCGACGTGCTGGTGATGCGCGCGCCGCGTGCCGCGGGCGAGCGCCCGCCGCACGCCGACGGGATGGTGACCGACAACGCCCAGCTCACCCTGTTCATGCGCTTCGCCGATTGCGTGCCGGTGCTGCTCTTCGACCCGCGCCGGCGCGCGGTGGGCATCGTCCACGCCGGCTGGAAGGGATCCCTCGCGCGCATCGCGGCGCGCGCCGTGACCCGCATGCAGGAAGCCTTCGGCACGCGGCCCGCGGATCTCGTGGCTGCCATCGGCCCCTCGATCGGCCCGGATCACTATCCGGTCGGTCCAGAGGTGGTGGAGGAGACTCGCCGCGCGTTTCCGCATGAGCATGCTGCGTTGCTGGCCCATCGCGGCGAGCAGACCTGCCTCGACTTGTGGCAGGCCAATGCCCTGGCCCTGCGCCAGGCCGGGGTGCAGACGATCGAGATCGCCGGGCTGTGCACGGCGTGCAACATGAGCGACTGGTTCTCGCACCGCGGCGAGCACGGGCAGACCGGACGCTTCGGCGCGTTGATTGCCTTGCGCGAGGAGTAGGCGGGTGAGCAGCGTGTCCTCGGCCCAGATTCGCGAGCGTCATACCGCTCTCATGGAACGCATTGCGCGCGCGGCCGCACGCTCCGGGCGGGCGGCGCAGGCGGTGCGCGTCGTCGCCGTGACCAAAGCCCAGCCGCTCCCGGTGGTGGCGGCGGCGATCGAAGCCGGCCTGACCCGGCTCGGCGAGAATTACGTTGAGGAGGCGCTCGAGAAGATCGCCGCCTTCGGTCCTAACCTGGAATGGCACATGATCGGCCACGTGCAGCGGCGCAAGGCACGCGAGACGGCCTCCCATTTTGCGCTGGTGCACTCGCTCGACAGCCTGGCGCTGGCCCAGCGCCTCGACCGCCTGGCGGGCGAGCACGGCCATCGGCTGGCGGTGCTCTTGGAATGCAACGTGTCGGGCGAGGCCTCCAAGTTCGGTTTCGCCGCGCATTCGCCCGGCGAGCGCGCGGGTCTTGTGCCCGCGGTCAAGGAAATACTGCGCCTGCCGAACCTCACGCTGCAAGGATTGATGACCGTGGCGCCGATCGGCCCAACGCCGCAGGCCGCACGTCCGGTCTTTGCCGGGTTGCGCGGATTGCGGGACTGGCTGTGCGCCGAACTGGGGCAGCCCGTCTGGCCTGAACTCTCGATGGGTATGAGCGATGATTTTGAGGTGGCCGTGGAGGAGGGCGCGACGCTGGTGCGAATCGGGCGGGCGCTGCTCGGGCCACGGCCGTCGGGTTGAGTACCAAGCCCCTCGCCGCGGCCTGCCCCCTGGCCTACCGCTCCAGGGCTGGCGGGCTAGGCCCAGGGAGAACAGGGAGAACGCGGAGAACGGAGAGACAGACTGAAGCTGAGGGCGCTCCTCCTGGCGGCAGCCTTGAGACGAGTGCCCGCACCCGCTGCACTATGATCGGCATCACATCTTTAGGGACACGGTGGTGGCCGGGGAGCGTGCTGCCCGGTCCGGGGACCTGACATGGTTCAGCTCATTCGAGCCCTTGCCAACCTGGTGACACTGGTCGTGATCGTGGATGTCCTCTCCAGCTGGGTGTTACCCAACCCGTATCATCCCTTCCGCCAAGCCGTCCACCGCCTGGTCGAGCCGATGCTGGCGCCCATCCGGCGCCTCCTGCCGCCGGTCGGGATGATCGACTTCAGCCCGATGATTCTGATTCTGGTGATCCAGGTGATCGAGGTCGTTCTGGTCAACCTGCTGGCGCGTTGAAGTCGTTCGGCCGGTTGGCGGCGGTGCGTCGCATAAGAGGGCGCGCCGTTTTTGTTCCGGGGGCGCAGGCACGCGCAGGGTGCAGCGCCGACCGCCCTGGAGGACACACGCCGGCGGGGCGGCGTGGCGTGCGTGGCAGGCGCGAGCGCGGCCGAGCCTCCGGCTGACATGCACGTGACGAATGGCTTCCCCCCGGAAGGGTGCGCAGGTTCGGGGCAGGTATAATCGCCGCACCCGAGGTGCGAATGACACGCGACGACCTGCAGCGGCGCTTGGAGCGCCTCAGCCCACGCGGCGCGGGGGCGGCCATTACGGTGCGCGTGCTGCCGCGCGCGAAGAAGAGTGAGGTGGCGGGCTTCATGCCCGACGGGCGGCTCAAGGTGCGCCTGACCGCGCCGCCCGTAGAGGGCGCGGCCAACCGCGCGCTGGTGGAACTCTTGGCACAGGTGCTCGAGGTGCGGGTGGCGGCGATCGAGGTCGTGGCCGGGGCCACCGGGCGCGACAAAATCGTCTCAGTGCTCGGCCTCGCGCCGGAGCTGGTGGACGCCCGCCTGCGCGCCGCCGGTCAGCCGAAGGCGGCCGGGCGAGGCAGGCGCCGCTCGCCCTCGCGCTGAGCGGCCAAATTGACAGCCCGCGCTCCGGGCTGTATAATCGCAAGTTGATGTCGTTGCAGCCGAACCCCCGTCCGGCACTTGTGGACGGGGGCCTTTGGCTCAGGCGTGGATGCAGGAACGTTGTGCGTCCGGGGTGATACAGCGGAGGTGACCTCAGAGGAGCAGCGCGCACGTTGCACTCTGTGTCTCGCAGTTCCGTAACCCGGCGCGCACCGCGCCGGGCTTTTTGTTGCACGAGCGGCGTCGAGCCACCGACCCAGGAACAGAAGGGAGGTGATACGGATGACGGGCGTGACCCTACGGCCCAACGAGAGTCAGGAAAGCCTGCTGCGGCGCTTTCGCAAGAAAGTGACCCGGGCGGGCATTCTCAGCACCGTGCGCCGCAAGCGCTGGTTTGTCTCGAAGAGTGAACTGCGCCGCATTCAGAAGAAGAAGGCCATCCGTCGCCTGAAGCGCCGCGAGCGGAAGTACGAGGTGGGCGATTAGAGGCGAGGTGAGGCTGCGCGGCGCGGGCGAGCCGGCCTCGGAGGACGCATGACCAAAACGGAAGAGAAAATCGAGGTCGAGGGCGTGATTATCGAGGCCCTGCCGGGGACGCAGTTCCGTGTCAACCTCGACGCCGGGCACGTCATCCTGGCCTACCTCTCCGGCAAGATGCGCAAGAACTACATCCGCATCCTGCTCGGCGACCGGGTCAAGGTGGAGCTGTCGCCCTACGATCTGGCCCGCGGCCGCATCATCTACCGTTTCCGCCGCAACCAGATGGACCCTGTGGTCGAAAAGACCTGAGTCATTTGTGGATTGAAAACGAAACGGGGTTGCCCCGAGATGAGGGCAGCCCCGTTTCGATTCTCGTCCCGTGCGCCGCGCCTAGCCGCCGTGTGTGGCGGCGAGTGCGACCCAGTCCTCGCGTGTCCGTTGCTCCTGCAGCTTCATCCCGTTCGCCTCGAGCGCCGCTTCGACCTCGGCGGATTGTTCGCGCAGGATACCCGAAAGGATGAGCCTGCCGCCCGGCTCGAGCACGCGCGGCAGCCCCTCGCCCAGCATGCGCGCAAGCGTCCCGGCCAGAATGTTCGCGACGACCAGCGGCGCCCGGCCCGGTTGCACTGTGCCCTGGAGCAGGTCGGCCAGCGACCCGAGATGCGTGCGCAGGTTTGCGCCGATTTGGTTGAGGCGTGCGTTCTCTTCGGTCGCGCGAATCGCCTGCGGGTCGGTGTCGAGCGCCAGCACGAGGCCGGCCCCCAGGCGCAGCGCGGCCAGGCCGAGGATTCCTGAGCCGCAACCGAGATCAATCACGGTCATGCCCGCGCGCAGGTTTTCCTCAAGCAGCTCCAGGCACAATTGCGTGGTGGGGTGAGTACCGGTGCCGAAGGCCATGCCCGGATCCAGAAGCACCGGCACCTCCTCCGGCTCAAGGGTCGTGGTGGCCCAGGAGGGGAGGATGACCAGATGCCGGCCGAGGCGCAGCGGCCGGTAGTGCCGCTTCCACCGGCCGCTCGGGGTCGGGGTCGAGGCTGTCGTAGCCCAGCGCCACGCCGCCCGGGGCAAAGCGTGCCAGAACGTCCGCCACCGGCTCGGCCAGTTCTTCGTCGAGGACCAGGGTCACCTCCAGCCAGCGGGCGGAGGCAGGCGGCCGGCCAGGCTCACTCACCCAGATGGCCCTTCAATCGTTCGTACAAGCTTTCCGCAAGAGGTTGGGGGGTCGAGTCGAGTGCCTGGCCCAGCTCGCGCATCAGCCGCTTCTGCTCGGCGGAGAGGTGTGTGGGCACCTGGACGTTGATGATGGCCAGCAGGTCGCCGCGCCCGTTGCGTTGCACGTGAGGGATGCCCTTGCCCTTGAGGCGCACCACATGCCCGGTCTGCGTCCCGGCCGGGAGAGAGGCGCGCGCTTCGCCGTCGAGGCTGGGGATCGAGATCTCCGCGCCGAGCGCGGCCTGGGCCATATTGATGCCCACCTCAACGATCAGATCGTCGCGATGGCGGCGGAAGAATGCATGGGCTTGGACGTGGATGAGAACGTACAGGTTGCCGTGCGGCCCGCCGAACAGGCCGGGCTCGCCCTCGCCGGCCAGGCGGATCTGCGTGCCCTCATCGACGCCGGCCGGGATGGGGACGGACAGCGTGCGCGTCCGCCGTTCGAGGCCTCGCCCGCGGCAGGTCTTGCACGGGGTCGGGATCGTTTCACCGGCGCCATTGCAGGCCGGGCAGGTGCCGACGTTGACCATCGAGCCGAGGAAGGTTTCGCGCACCTGGCGGACTTCGCCGCTGCCGTGGCAGGTGACGCAGCGCACCGGGGTGGTGCCCGGTTCGGCGCCACTGCCATGGCAGGATGAACACGTTTCGTGACGCGTGACCTGGATGGGTTTCTCAACGCCGGCCGCCGCGTCACCGAAGGGCAGGGTCACTTCGACGCGTAGATCGGGCCCGCGGCGCGGGGAGCGGCGTGCCGCACCCGTGCTCATGCCGAAGCCGCGGAAGAACTCCCCGAAGATGTCGCCCAGCCCGCCGAAATCGCTGCCAAAGCCCTGGGGCATGCCGTTCAGGCCGGCGCGGCCAAAGCGGTCGTAGGCGGCACGGCGCTGGTCGTCCGACAGAACGCCGTAGGCCTCGTTGATCTCCTTGAAGTTCTCCTCGGTGCCGGCCTGCTTGTTGACGTCGGGGTGGTACTTCTTGGCGAGCGCGCGATACGCGTTGCGAATATCGTCGGCGCTGGCCGTGCGCGCCACGCCCAGCACCTCGTAGTAGTCTCTCGCTTCTTCGGCCATAGGGGGCTGCTGCGGCGTGCGCGCTAGACCTGTTTGAACTCACCCTCGACCACGTCCTCGCCGGAGGGGCCTTTGCCGCCGCCTTCATCTCCGGGCGGAGGGCCGCCGGCTTCCGGCTGGCCGGATTGGTACATGGCCGTGCCGATGGCCTGCGCCGCCTGGACCAGCTCGGAGGTTGCACTCTGGATGGCGCGCAGGTCCTTGCCCGCCGTGGCCGAGCGCAGCGCCTCGATCTTGCGGTTGACCTCCTGTCGGCTGTGTTGCGCGCTTCGATTTCCTCCTTGCGCTTGCGATCCTCGTCGCGATGCGTCTCGGCATCGTGGGTCATCTTCTCCACTTCGTCCTTGGAGAGGCCCGAGGAGGGCTGGATGGTGATGTGCTGGCTGCGGCTGGTGGCCTTGTCCTTGGCCTCCACCTTGAGGATACCGTCGGCATCGATGTCGAAGGTGACTTCGACCTGCGGGATGCCGCGCGGCGCGGGCGGAATGCCGTCCAGGATGAACTTGCCCAGGCTCTTGTTGTCATTGGCCATCGGGCGTTCGCCCTGCAGCACGTGGATCTCGACGCTGGTCTGCATATCGGAGGCCGTCGAGAAGGTCTGGCTCTTGCGGGTGGGGATGGTCGTGTTGCGCTCGATGAGCGGCGTGGCCACCCCGCCCAGGGTTTCGATCGAGAGGGTCAGCGGGGTCACATCCAGAAGAAGGATGTCCTTCACCTCGCCGCCCAGCACGCCGGCCTGAATGGCCGCACCGACCGCCACCACCTCGTCCGGGTTGACGCCCTTGTGTGGGTCCTTGCCGAACACACGCCGTACAGCTTCTTGGACCGCCGGCATGCGCGTCATGCCGCCCACCAGCACCACCTCATTGATATCCGCGGGCTTGAGGTGCGCATCTTCCAGGGCGCGCATCACCGGCTGCACCGAGCGTTCGATGAGGTCTGCGGTCAGCTGTTCGAGCTTGGCGCGGGTGAGGTTCATCGTGAGATGCTTGGGCCCGGTGGCGTCGGCGGTGAT
>JAPLGX010000004.1 GCA_026389925.1 Chloroflexota bacterium | reverse complement strand
TGAGCGACGTGCTGAGCGCGGTGCGGGCCGGCGTGGACGACCGCACGCTGTGCTCGTGCGCCGGCTATTACCCCCTGACCCGTGAGGCCACCGAGACGCTGGTCTTCAGGGACGGGGCGCCGCCGGCCACCGCCGACACGTTGCGTCACGCCGCGGCGGGACGGCCGAACCCATGAGCATGTCGAATGTGCGGTCAGCCTCGGCCGCGTCTTCGACCGTGACCAACAACAGCGTGCGGTTGGCCGGATCCATCGTGGTCTCCCACAACTGCTGGGGATTCATTTCGCCCAGGCCCTTGTATCGCTGCAGGCTGACCTTGTCCGGGCCGCCTAATTCCTTGACGACGCGGTCGCGTTCCGGATCGGAGTAAGTGTAGCGCACGCTCGCCCCGCGTCCCTTGCTTTCGATGCGGTAAAGCGGCGGCTGGGCGATGAAGAGGTGGCCGTCTTCCACCAGCGAGGCCATGTAGCGGAAGAAGAAGGTCAAGAGCAGCGTGCGGATATGCGATCCGTCCACGTCGGCATCGGTCATGATGATGACCCGCCCGTAGCGCAGGCCGCTCATGTCGAACCCCTCGCCGATGCCGGTGCCAAGGGCGGAGACCAGCGACTTGATCTCATTGCTGCCGAGGATCTTGTCGAGCCGAGCGCGCTCGGTGTTCATGATCTTGCCGCGCAACGGCAAGATGGCCTGGAAGTGGCGGTCGCGCCCTTGTTTAGCTGAACCGCCCGCGCTGTCGCCTTCGACGATATACAACTCTGCTTTGCCCGGGTCGCGTTCGGAGCAATCCGCGAGTTTGCCCGGCAGGGTCAGGCTTTCGAGCGCGGACTTGCGGATGACCAGATCGCGCGCCTTCTTGGCCGCATCGCGAGCGCGGGCCGAGGTCAGGCACTTCTCCACGATGGCCCGCGCCTCGCGGGGGTTCTCTTCAAGGAAGGTGCCAAACCCTTCGGCCACCACTTGTTGAACCAGGGTCTGCACCTCGGCGTTCATTAGCTTGACTTTGGTCTGGGATTCGAACTGCGGGTCTGGATGCTTGATGGAGACAATCGCCGTGAGGCCCTCGCGCGTATCGTCACCCGAGAAGTTCGGGTCGCTTTCCTTGAGCAGCCCGGCCTTGCGGGCGTAGTCGTTAATCGTGCGGGTCAGTGCGGCGCGCAGCCCGGTCAGATGGGTGCCGCCGTCGACCGTGTTGATGGTATTGGCGAACGAGTACACCGATTCGTTGTAGGCATCGGTGTATTGCACGGCCACCTCGATGCCAATGCCGTCCACCTCGCGGTTGACCGCCACCACCGGGTGGACCACCTCCCGGTTGCGATTGAGGTACTTCACAAAAGACAGGATGCCGCCCTCGAAGTAGAAGGACGTTTCCTGCCCGTCGCGTTCATCCTTGAGCGAAATGGTCACGCCGCGCGTGACGAAGGCCATCTCGCGGAAGCGGGTGGCGAGGGTATCGAACTTATAATCCAACTCGCCCTTGAAGATTTGCTCGTCGAAGCGGAAGGTGACGGTCGTGCCTGTCTCGCCCGCTTTGGCCTTGCCCACCGCCCTTACCGGGCCGGTGGGCACGCCGCGTTCGTAACGCTGCGAGTAAACCTTGGCGTCACGCCGCACTTCCACTTCGCACCAGCG
The DNA here is from genome assembly GCA_026389925.1 of Chloroflexota bacterium. Lineage (GTDB taxonomy): Bacteria > Chloroflexota > Anaerolineae > Anaerolineales > RBG-16-64-43 > RBG-16-64-43. Next base: position 1,801 of record JAPLGX010000004.1, on the reverse strand, counting down.
CGAGAGCGCGTTGACCGCGCTGACACCTACGCCATGCAGACCGCCGGAGACCTTGTAGCTGCCCCCTCCGAATTTGCCGCCCGCGTGGAGCATCGTCATGACGATTTCCAGCGCCGGCTTCTTCTTCTCCGGATGGATATCGACCGGAATCCCCCGGCCGTTATCTACAACCGCGACAACGCCATCCTTGCGCAGGATGACTTGAATGCGGTCGCATGCGCCGGCCAAGGCTTCGTCGACCGAGTTGTCGACCACCTCGAACACCAGGTGGTGCAAGGCCTTGACGTCTGTGCCGCCAACATACATGCCCGGACGGCGGCGCACCGCTTCCAGCCCTTCCAGGACTTGAATGTCTTTGGCGGCGTATGCTGCCGCGCCTCCGTTGCCACCCTTAGCCATTCTTCGCTTCACCATTCCTCTCGACGACAGGCTGCGGCTTGCGAGCTCGCGCCTCCAGGTAGCGGCGCAGTTCCTCCACCCAACGCCGCCGGTCCTGGTAGTAGATCAGGCTCGCGGCGACCAGGGCGGTGCTGGTGTATGCGTTGCCCAGCACCCCTACCACTCCAACCCAGGACGATTCTTCGGGGAGCGCCCACACCGCGTTCGTGGCCGTCAACACCAGCACGCTCAGCAGCACCAAGCTGAGCGTGGAGGGGTACGACCAGCGCACGACTTCGGCGCTCTTGCCCATCGCGCGCATAATTGACTCGCTGTTCAGCACAACCCCATGCAGACTGAACACGAAGAACGTCAGGACCCACAAGACCAGGCCGCCCATGAGCACCAGCAGAATCTGCCCAAACACGGCCGACGATACACCCACCAATCCCACGCCAAAAAGGATCGGAACGCCTACAATCAACGCCGCGAGCCCCGCCCCCAAAGCCAGCACGATCACGTTGCGCGCGACGCGCAGCCACTCTCGCGCATCAAAGCGCGCACCGCGGGGCGTGGAGAGGGCACGCGCCACCAGGCTCCAAAACGCGGAGCCGAGCATCATACCTACCAGGACCAGCAGCAAGATCAGCGCCATGTAGGCCAGCGGGCTGTGAATTTGAATGAGAAGCGCTTGCCCCCAGGGTGTGAGCAGCGGCAGCCGCGTCGCCATCACGCTCGGCGGGAATAAGGGAAAGAACGCCATGACCGCCAGAAGATTGAGATGCTTGGCGATGCTCGCCAGCGAGGCCAGGGCGGCCTGCGTTTCTTCGGCCGACAATGCCGCAACCCCCTGGTTTTGCGAGAGGAACTGGACAATCGGGTCGATGAGCGAGGCCACACCCACATGGGGGCCCAGCCACAGCATAAGATCCAGCAGGACGGGAATCAACAACAGCGCCGGCCGGTTGGTAACGATTTCCGTGCCGCGCCATAGCGATTTCAGGACCCCGATGGGGAGGTTGGGTAGAACCGGATTCTGCTGATTCACGAACATTTATTTTACCACAGCGGATCTTTTTCCACGGATCGAACGTGCTTTAGGGCGCCTCATTTCGGCAGGTGTGGTATGCTTTGCTGACTAACGCCAACCTGTGGCGTGGAGCGCGTCGAGACGTCGCGCGAGCTCGCCGGCGGTCGGAATCCCCGCCGAATCCAGCGCCTGAGGTACGGGCGCGGCTGGGATCTCTCCGCCGCAGACGGGCGTTGCACAACTCCACTTCTTGCCTCAGAGAAGCCGCACATGGAACATCTGATTGTCGAAGGCCAAGCCCAACTGCAAGGCAGCGTCAGCCCATCGGGCAACAAAAACGCCGCGCTGCCGCTTCTGGCCGCCTGCCTTTTGACCGACGAACCGGTCATCTTG
>JAPLGX010000016.1 GCA_026389925.1 Chloroflexota bacterium | reverse complement strand
GTCACCTCGGCCGGGAACCTGAGATGCGTTACACGCCGAGCGGAAAGCCGGTGACCACTTTCAGCGTCGCCACCACCCGAGCGTGGAGCGGCTCCGACGGCGAGCGCCACGAGGAAACAGAGTGGTTCACGGTGGTGGCGTGGGGCAACCTGGCGGAGATCTGCAAGCAGTACCTCGCCAAGGGGCAGCAGGTCTACGTCGAGGGGCGGCTGCAAACCCGGCGCTGGGAAGATGCCGAGAACAAGAAGCACGCCGCCATCGAGATCGTGGCCAGCGAAATGATTATGCTGGGCGAACGGCGCGAGCCCGCCGCCCAAGTGGCCGGCGCTGCAAGCGAGGAGGAGTTTCCCTTCTAAGCTTGCCCGCGAGCGGCGGGCCGCGCTGGCGCGGCTCGAGGCCGCAGGCTGACCCTATCGTATGAATCATCCCCGCCCGCGGGGGCGGGCCGAGCAAGGAGGACGAACGTGGATCGACAAGATGAACCTCGTGGTCCGGCGAATGGCGGCGCGAGTGAGTCGACACCTTATCAGCGCGGCCAGTACATGCGCCGGCCGCGCGTGTGCCAGTTTTGCATCGACCAAGTCAAAGTGATCGATTACAAACAGATCGATCTGCTGCGGCGCTACGTGATGGAACGCGGCAAGATCCGCCCGCGGCGGCAGACCGGCACGTGCGCCAAGCATCAGCGCGCCCTGGCCGTGTCGGTGAAGCGCGCCCGCCACCTGGCGCTGCTCGCTTTCGTCGAGGACTAGTCTGCGGCCCACGCCCGAGCGGGTGCCTCGCCCAGATTCTAGGGCGGCGCGCACGCGTGCCCGGGCGCGCCGGCCGGTTGAGGAGCACTGCATGAAACCCCACGCAGCCGAGAACCCGCGTGACCTGACGCGCAAACAGCGCGTCCACATGCGCCGCGACGACGTCCAGCGCCGATGGGTGGTGCTGGTCACGTCGCTTATCCTGTTCATCGTGCTGGCCATCGTCGGCGCGGGCCTGCTCGATCAGTTCGTGCTCAAGCAGCGCCAGCCGGTCGCCATCGTCGGCGGAGAGAAGATCACGACCCACCAATTCCAAGTGGCCGTTCGCTATAAGCGCTTTCAACTCATCGGGCAGTACAACCAGACCCTGCAATTCGCCTCCTTCCTGGGCGGCGATCCGAGCACCGACAGCTACATCCAGCAACAGCTCGCGTCCATCCAGACGCAGCTCTCCGACAACGAATCGCTTGGGCAGACTGTGCTGGAAGCGCTCGTCAGCGATCACCTGATCCGCCAAGAAGCGGTGCGCCGCGGGATCGTGGTGACGTCCGACGAAGTGGAGCGCGAACTGCACGATGCCTTCGGTTTCTATCCCGAGGGCACGCCGACCCTGGCCGGGCCGACTCTTACCCCGCGGCCGCCGACGGTCATTCCGGCCGTTTCGCCCACGCCCACGGTCACGCTGACCCCGACCGCCACACCCGCGACCCCCGAGCCCTCGCGCACGCCTGTCCCGACCTCCACGCCCTACACGGCCGAAGCCTTCGCCACGGACTACCAGACCTACTTGAGCGAAACACGCACGGCCACCGGGATGAACGAGGCTGAATTCCGTGAGGTGATTGAATCGGTCATCTACCGCCGCAAGCTGCAGGCCGCGCTCACCGCCGATCTGCCGCGCCAGGAAGATCAGGTCCATGCCCGCCACATCCTGGTCGCCACCCAAGCCGAAGCCGCCGCGCTGCGCGATCGCCTGATGAAGGGCGAAGCGTGGGACGCGCTCGCCAAGGAGGCCTCGCTCGATACGTCGAACAAAGACAGCGGCGGAGACCTGGGTTGGTTTGGCCGCGGTCAGATGGTCGGCGAGTTCGAGGCGGCTGCCTTCGCCCTCAAGCCGGGGTCAATCAGTGAGCCGGTCCAGACGACCTTCGGCTGGCATCTGATCAATGTCGTATCGCATCAGGTGCGCACGCTGTCCCTCACCGCCTACGAAGATCTTCAGAACTCGTTCTTCGAGAACTGGCTGGCCGGCGAGGGCGCCAAGACCGGTGCCGTCGAGACCTTTGAGATTTGGAAGGAGCGCGTGCCAACCGAACCCGTGCTGCCTACCGCGTAGCGTGCGCATCCATTGAAATCTGCATGCCGAACCGCACGGATGCGGGTCGGCAGACATGAGCTTGCCAGCCATCTCCGAAGCTCCCGGGTTCGCCCGGGAGCTTCTTCACTTCCCGGCGCCCGCCCGACGCAAGCCTGCGCCAATGACCGGTATGGCGTAGACTGTGGGGCCGGGCCCATGGGCGAAACCGAACTTTGAGCCCCTCTTGCAAAGAGCCGCTTGGCGCGAAGGAAGAGGATCAATGACCTCGACGGGCGAAACGACAAATTCCAAGCTCGACCTCAAGCGTCTGCCGCGCAACCTGTGGGCCGTCAGCCTCACCAGTATGTTCACCGACATCTCCTCGGAGATGATCTTCCACCTCTTGCCGCTCTACCTCAGCAACGTGCTCGGGGCACGCACGTCGGTCATCGGCCTCATCGAGGGCGTGTCCGAGACTACCTCCTCGCTCTCACGCATCCTCTCCGGGTGGATGTCCGACCGCATGCGCAAGCGCAAGGCGCTGACCGTGCTCGGCTACAGCTTCTCGGCCGTGGCCAAGCCGCTCTTCCTGTTCGCCGCCACATGGCCGATGGTGCTTGTGCTGCGCTTTGCAGACCGTCTGGGAAAGGGCATTCGCACCGCGCCGCGCGACGCGCTGGTCGCCGACAGCATTGCGCCCGAGCAGCGCGGAATGGCTTTCGGTTTGCACCGCGCGGCCGACACCCTTGGCGCGCTGCTCGGCTTAGCGATCGCCGCGTTCGTGGTGTACCGCAGCGGGGCCGCTGCCATGCGGCTGGGGGCCGCGACCTTTCACTGGGTCGTCGCGCTGAGCATCGTCCCGGCGGTTCTCGGCGTGGTCAGCCTGATCCTCATCGCGCGCGATCCCGCCCAGACGCCTCGGCCTGCAGGCGGCGCGGCCACCGAGCAACCCGGGCGCCGCCTTCGCTTCAGCCCGCGCTTCTGGGGTTTCATCGCCACGGTTGGCCTGTTCACTCTCGGCAACTCATCGGATGCCTTCCTCGTGCTGCGCGCGCAGGAGCGAGGCCTGAGCGTGCTGCAGGTCATGCTCATGCTCGTCACCTTCAACCTGGTCTACACCCTGGCCTCCGTATCGGCCGGCATGCGCTCCGACAAGATCGGCCGGTCGCGAGTCATTCTCGGCGGCTGGCTGGTCTACGCCTTGGTCTACGCCGGTTTTGGCTTTGCGCGTCAGGGGTGGCAGGTGTGGGTGCTGATGAGCGCGTACGGCCTCTACTACGCCATGTTCGAAGGAACGTCCAAGGCCCTCATCGCCGACCTCGTTCCGGTTGAGGCGCGCGGCACGGCCTACGGCGTGTACAATGCGGCGATCGGGGTGATGGCCTTGCCCGCCTCGCTCGTCGCGGGCCTGCTGTGGCAAGGCCTCGGCACCTGGGCCGGCTTAGGCGCGCCGGCGCCCTTCTGGTTCGGCGCTGCACTCGCGCTGGCAGCCGTGCTGCTCATGGGTTTGGTCGTGCCGCGACTCAAGTCCACTACCTGAGTCGATAGGCGTTCATCGGGGAGGGGGCCCTGTGACGCTGCGCGCATTGTGCCTGGGTTGGGTTGCGGGAATCGCAATCGAACCCAGGTTTGTTTCTCCGCTGTGGGTGTGGCTCGCAGCGGGCGCGGCGCTCACTGCCGCCGGCCTCTTCGCTGTGAGAGGACGGGCGCGTTGGGCGCTATTGACTGCGGCAGCTGTCGCATTCAGTGCCGCGCGCACGCGTGCGACGGCTCCTCTGCCGGGGCCGTCCTTCATTGGATACTATGTCGACTCGCAGCGGGAGGTCACCCTGAGCGGGACGGTGGCTGGCGACCCGCTCCTGCGCCCCGATCGCATCGAATTCCCTGGGGTGGTTGAACGGTTGCTGGCGCCGGCGGGCGAGGTCGCGGCGCCGCGCGGCCTGGTGATCGTGCGCAGGCCCCGACCTGGATCGATTTCCACGCAGGATGAAATGGAATACGAATACGGCGATACGCTCATCCTGCGCGGCGCGCTGACCCACCCGCGCATGGCAAGGATTTCGACTATGCGGAGTACCTCGCTCACCACGGGCTCTACGCGCTGCTTGAGCGACCGCGCGTGCTGCACCACCGCGCGCCGCCAGTTGCTTCCCCGCGCGCGCGCATCTATCGCCTTCGCCACCGCGCGTACGCCGCCCTGGTCCGGCTGATGCCGGCGCCCGAACGCGAGGTGATGGCCGGCATCCTCCTAGGTATCGAGAGCGGCATCCCCGAGGCCACGCGCGAAGCGTTCAACGCACCCGGCACGACCCACGCCATTGCGATCTCCGGCTTCAATATCTCGATCGTTGCCGGCGCGTTGCTCGGCCTCACGCGCCGCCTGCCACGCCGCTGGCCGGGATGGATCGTGGCGCTGGCGGGCGTCGGGCTGTATACAGTGTTGGTCGGAGGCGCGCCATCAGTCGTCCGCGCGGCCATTATGGGCAGCCTGGGAATCTTGGCGCGGCAGATCGGGCGTCGGACCTTCGCCCTGGGTGCGCTCGCAACGAGCGGCGCGCTGATGACCGCCGTCAGCCCGGGGGCGCTGTGGGATTCTGGATTCCAACTTGCGTTCGCCGTGACATTCGGGCTGGTAGCTTACGCCGATCCGATGCAAACCTGGGTGGAGCGGCGCCTGACGCCGCGCCGCGGCGTTTCTCCATGCCTGCGCTCAACGCGCGATCCCCCTCGAGAGGGTGCGCGCGGGATCGCGGTTCGACCTCGGTCGGGGGGCCACGCTCATTGTGGTGGGTGAGACCGATCGTGGATTCCTGGTTCAAGTGGTCTGCGGACGCGCCCGGTTCGTCTTGCCTCTGGGCGTCGACCCCGAGGTGAATCCTCGGGCACCCCACTTGCCCGATTCGCCTCAACCCTCGCAAGAGAAGTACAACGCAATCGGCTTTCCCTCCAGCGCAGGACTACCTACAATTGAGACATGACGCGACGCCGGACGACTCGCGGTGGCTTGGCCCGCGTGTGGCTCGGATTCTTGGCAGCAGCAATTGGCCTGGCCGCATTGATGGTCAGCGGGGGCGCACAGGCGGTGCGAGCTTCGGTCACGGCCGCGGGTGTTGTCGAGGGATGCACGGTGCTCCCCGCCAATAGCATTTGGAACACGCGCGTCGATCGCCTTCCGGTCGACGTGAATTCCGATGCCTACGTCGCCACGATCGGCGCAAGCGAGACCGTTCACTCCGATTTTGGATCCGGCGAATGGGATGGCGCCCCGATCGGTATTCCGTTCACCACCGTCCCTGGGGCTCAGCCTCGCGTACAGGTCACTTTCTACTATGACGGTGAGAGCGATCCCGGTCCGTATCCCATACCACCGGACGCGCCGATTGAAGGAGGGCCGGCCAGCGACGGCGACCGGCACGTGGTCGTTATTGACCGCGACGCGTGCGTTTTGTGTGAGCTGTACGATGCCGCCCCGCAGCCTCATGGGAATTGGGCGGCGGGGTCGGGCGCCGTGTACGAGCTGAATTCGAATGCATTGCGCCAGGCAGGATGGACTTCGGCCGACGCCGCTGGTCTGCCCATCCTCCCGGGCCTGGTGCGCTACGAGGACATGGCTGCCGGCTACATCCACCATGCCCTGCGTTTCACGGCGCCTTACACGAGAAGTGCTTACGTCTGGCCGGCGCGGCATGAGGCCTCCGACCTCACCGGCCCCGAGTACCCGCCCATGGGGCAGAGGTTTCGATTAAAGGTGGACTTCGACATTACCGGCTATGCGCCTGAGGTGCAGGTCATTTTGACCGCGCTCAGAGGGTACGGCATGATGCTGGCGGATAATGGCTCGGCCTGGTACATATCTGGCGTGCCGGACGAACGCTGGGACAACGACGTTTTGCATCAACTCCACCAGGTACCGGGTTCGGCCTTCGAAGCGGTAGATGTCTCCGGTCTGATGATCGATCTGGACTCCGGCGCAGCGCGTCAGCTCGATTTCTGGCTCTATTTGCCGCTGCTTGCCCACTGAGTGGACCCTAAGAGGAGCCATCAACTGAGAAGTCTCCCTCGACCTCGTTCGCATCTGATGGCGCTTCCGCTTGC
>JAPLGX010000475.1 GCA_026389925.1 Chloroflexota bacterium | reverse complement strand
TAGAGGCCCACCAAGCGCAAGCCGGCCCGCTCGAGCAGGGCACGCATTTCGCCCGGGAAGGTGTAGCGCAGGGTCATCGGGACGCACGTCCGGTGCACTCGGCCCTCGCGGTCGATCTCATCGTAAATCCAGGTGATGTGGCCCAGCTGAGCCGTGCGGTCGAGGCTGAGCATCGAAAACTCCATCACTTCTCGGCCGGACGATTCATCACGGACCGTTCGTTCGAGCATCAGACCGCCCGGCGGAGCGGCGAACACCTCCGCGGCATTGGGCACGTCGAGCGCAAACCAGCCGCCCGGCGCCAAGTGCTCCGACACTCGGGCCAGCGCCAGGCGCTGGTCGTCGAATGTGAGCAGGTGAGCAAAGGTGTTGAGCGGCATGATGGTCAGCGGGAACTGCTCGCCGAGCGCAAGCGCGCGCACATCTTGCTCCACCAGCGTGACCCGCGCGCCCAGATCGGCACGCTGGGCTAGACGCGCGCGGGCTCGGGCGAGCATCGCCGGCGAGCAGTCCACGCCCACGGCGCGCTGCCCTTCACGTGCCAGTTGCAACAGCACACGCCCGCTGCCGCAACCGAGCTCGAGCACCGGGCCGCCGCGCTCGGCCGCCAGTCCAAGCCAAAAGGGCAGGTCCTCGGTCAGTTCCGCATTGACCAGGTCGTAGAAGGGCGCCATCAATTCGTAGTTGTCCATGGCTGGGTGCTCCGTCGTGTGTTGGGCTGGGTCAAGGGTTCGGGTGGCGGTCGGCCGCAACGCCCTCAACGGGGCGGGTTGGCGCACCACGAGGATGCCGCCTCGACCCGATACCCTGTCGCATTCCGAATCGTTCCGCCGGCTGCCCGCCCGCTCGCTTCGGCGAGCACGGCCAGGCGCACCCACGCTTCACCGTCTACGACAGGGCCTCGCCCGATTGCGCCGCGGGTCTGTGAGCCGAGTCCGTGCGCGCAGGGTGATGCGATGCCGAGACGACAGCCAGGCTCATTTTGCTTGACGCCGGGGCGATGCGGGCATTATACTCGTCGCACTTCGGGGTGTAGCGCAGTTGGTAGCGCACCGCGTTTGGGACGCGGGGGTCGGCGGTTCAAGTCCGCCCACCCCGACAGTTGGTCGGCACGAACGATGGGGCCGAAGCGAAGCGCATGCGGGCGTCGCCAAGTGGCAAGGCATCAGCCTTCCAAGCTGACACCGCGGGTTCGAATCCCGTCGCCCGCTCCTCCAGGCGCCGCCGGTGGCGCAGCCTCCTGAGAAGTATCTGCACTTGCACCCAACCGTGCCTCTCCTTCCGCGCTGGGCCCGTAGCTCAACGGCAGAGCAGCTCCCTCATAAGGAGTGGGTTGATGGTTCAATCCCATCCGGGCCCACTCTGCCTGCGTACGGCACGGGGAGACGGAGCGGCAGGCCTCGTCTCTTGCTCTGCGCACGCGCCAAGCCTTATGGGCGCGCGGGTCTTCTTTCCGCGAGGAGCTAATCCTCCGGGCGCCGTCGCTCGAAGATGCGCAGCCATTCCTCGATATCGTCGGCCTCGCTCGTCCGAGCAACGCCTTGGCCATCCTGGCTCGCCCGGGCCGGCGGTTGACTCGCTGCCCGCATGGATCGCAAAAACTCATCGGCCGAGATAACCACCGCGCCGTATTGCCTGGCCCGCGCCGCAACGCGGCGGTCGGAAGTCACCACCCGCCAGTTGCGAGGGTCCGGGAGTCTGCGCAGGTAGTCGAGCAGAGCATCGTCGGCAGTGCGCGCGGAGGGCACGAAGTGCACCTCGAGCGAGCCGTGCCGCTGCGGGCGCGAACCTGCCTGGCCGCGGTCGAAGAAAACGACCAGCGTGCGCCGCGAGCGGCGAGCGTAGTCGGCCAGCAGCTTCAGCAGTTCGCGCTCGTCGTCGGGGTCGGCCAGCGAAAGCCCGGGGTGCCGGCCGATGAGGTTGTGACCGTCGATGAGGTAAGGCATATTCGTGCCGGTGAGCGGCGCTCCGGGCAGAGGGCTGCATTGCGAGCCACCCGCCCGCATGCTAGACTACGTGCAGTGATCGCGGATGGGGGAGGGAGGGGCCAATGTCTCGCCGCTGGCTATTCTACCTCGCGCTGAACGTCGTGGTCTCAGCCGCCACGGTTTTGCTGGTCCTCTACGTCGTCGGGCGCGGCCAGCCGCCGGGTCTCGTGCGCCCAACCTTCACCCCGCTGCCGGCCACTCTCACGCCCACGCTGTTCGTGGCTCCCACACCGACGCTGCAGAGTTATCAGATTCGCCAGGGGGACACACTGGGCGCGGTGGCCGCCATGTTCGGAGTGAGCGCCGAGGGGCTGGCGCAGTTCAACCGCTTGGCCGACCCGAATTCGCTGGACGTGGGCCAGGTGCTGCTCATCCCCGCCCTGCCTCCGGGCAGCGTGCCGACCCCGCACACACCCACGGTTACGCCTGCGCCCGGCGAGGCCTACCCATGGCCGCGCATCGAAATGATCTACAACCTGGGTGATGCCGAGAAAGAAACGCTCAAGGTGGTCAACCCCGGCCCGACGGTGCAACTCGAAGGATGGCGCCTGCGGGGCACATCCGGGCGAGAGTTCGCATTTCCGGCGGTGGAGTTGATCGCCGGCGGCGCGATCCTGGTACACAGCGCGCCGGGGGTCAACACGCCGGTGGATCTGTACTGGGGTCTAGGCGCGGCGGCCTGGCAGCACGGAGAAGAGGTGTTGCTGCTCGACGCCCAGGGTCAGGTGCGATCGGCTGCCGTCCTCCCCTAGAAACCCGGCCGGAAACCCCTTCTGCAAAGACAGGCATGGGACGGCACGGTCAGCGGCCGCACTTTCTCGATGATCTGCCGGGATGGCGACCTAAGAACATGCTAGCGAAGGGCATCTGCTCCCACTACATCTCTATCGCAAGACTTGCCGGCCGCACCTCTAGGGTTCGGCGAGCTCTCACCTTGATCCGCCCTGAACTGTGGATCGACCGCCTCATTCGCCGTGCGCTCGAAGAGGGCCAGCTCGAGCCCCTCGCCGGGCAAGGGCGCCCGCTCGCGTGGGAGAACGAAAACCCGTTCGAAGACCCTTCCTGGCACATGGCCCATCCTCTCCTGCAGCATGCAGGATTTGCCCCGATGTGGATCGAGCGTGGAATGGACAGCCGCTCTGCGCGACGTTCTGCGCCTCGCGCTGGCAGGGTCGGTGGCTGGCGCCGACCGGGACCGCGTTCGCCATCATGTGCTGGAAGAGATACGGGCTATCAATGCGCTGATTGGCACATACAACCTGTGTGTGCCCGTGATCCATGTGCAGCTTTCCCCGCTCGAGGCGAAAGAAGAGCTACGGCGGGCCCATGCAGGCCCGCCGTAGCGTCGGCTGGGCAATGCGTCCGGGGCCCAAGAGCAGCACGACGATCAGCAGAATGATGACGAGTTCGACCGGTCCAAGATTCATGGGTCACCTCACCGCGCGGCATTATACTCATCGCACTGAGTGCAACCGAACGGATTGCGCGGCGTGTGCCTCTCGCCGCAGCGGCGCATCTTGCCGAATAGCGATGGCTCTGCTACACTTCTTCCCCGGAGCCTTGTAATGAGACAAGCCTTGTATCGCAAGTGGCGCCCGCAGACCTGGGGGGATGTTGTCGGTCAGGCCCACGTTGTGCAGACGCTGCGCAACGCATTGCGCAGCGGCCGCATCGCGCACGCCTACCTCTTCTCCGGCCCACGCGGCACCGGCAAGACCACGACCGCACGGTTGCTGGCCAAGGCGGTCAACTGCACGGCTCCCGAAAACGAACGCCCCTGCAACCGGTGCGCCGTGTGCCTGGCCATCAACGAAGGGCGCTTCCTCGACTTGATTGAAATCGACGCCGCCTCCAACACCAGTGTGGAGGATGTGCGCGACCTGCGTGAGCGGGTCCCCTTCTCGCCCAACGAAGGACGATTCAAGGTCTACATCATCGACGAAGTGCATATGCTCTCGACGGCGGCCTTCAATGCGCTGCTCAAGACCTTGGAGGAGCCACCGGCGCATGCCCTGTTCGTCCTGGCGACGACCGAAGTACACAAGGTGCCCGCCACTGTCGTCTCGCGCTGCCAGCGTCACGAGTTCCGCCGCCTGGGAGTGGATGAGATGGCGTCCTACCTGGCCCATATGGCACGCGACGAGAAGCTGCAGGCCGAACCCGAAGCCTTGGTGATGATCGCGCGCCAGGCGACGGGCAGCCTGCGCGATGCGGTCTCGCTTCTCGACCAGATGGCGTCACTGGGTGAGACGATCACCCTGGCCGGCGTGTTGGAGGTGCTGGGCGCCGCCGGCTCGGTGCAGACGCAGGAATTCGTCGAGAGCCTGGCCGCGCGCGACGTCGCTCGCGGTCTGGGGCTCATTCAGCGCACCGTGGATGCCGGCGTGGACCCGCGCCAGTTCGCACGCCAAGTGACCGACTATTTGCGCGGCGTGTTGCTGGCTAAGATGAACAACCGCACGCTGATCGAGGCCACCGACGACGTGCGCGCTGCGATGGAACGGACGGCTGCATCGCTCGAGCTGGGGCGACTGGTGCGGGCCTTGCGCGCATTCGCGCTGGCGGCCGAGGCGCGCAGCGGCTGGCGCCCGCAGCTGGCGCTCGAACTTGCACTGGTGGAGACGGCCGAGGAGGCGCCGGCCGATCCGCCGGTGGGGACACTGCCTTCGTTGCGTGAATCACCGCGCGCCTACGGCACGCCGCCGGCCGCCTCGGGCGGGCGGGGGACGCCCGCCGCGAACAGCCTGCTCGTGCCGACGCCCGAGGCTCCGGCCGAGAACGTGGCCCCGGACCCGCCCGCTGCGGGCGCGCCCGCAGCGCCGGTTGCGGCACGCGAGGCGGCCGGCGGCCTGACCCTGCGCCGGATCACCGAGGTGTGGGATGAGGTCTTGGCCACGCTCCGGCAGCGCGATACACGCGGCCATACTCTGTTCGCCCAGGCCCAGCCCTACTCGCTCGAGGGCGAGCTGCTACATCTGGCCTTCTCGGCCGACCTACCGCGCGAAAAGGCCGCCCGCCCCGAAACCGTGGCACGCCTGCAGGGGGTGCTGGCCGAGGTTCTCGGACAGACCGTCGGCATCCGCTGTGTGTT
>JAPLGX010000301.1 GCA_026389925.1 Chloroflexota bacterium | reverse complement strand
GTCTATTGCACACCGCCGTGGCAGGGGCGGACGGGCACGAGCCCTATGCGCCGTGCTCGGTCGATGATCTCGTGCGTTGTGAATACGACTACTTCGCATTGGGGCACGTGCATCAGCGACGGGAAATCGGCAATGAGTCGGCCAAGGTCGGTTTCAGCGGCAATCTGCAGGGACGTCATGCGCGCGAGACTGGCCCCAAGGGGGCTCTGGTCGTCGATCTTGAGCCAGGTGTGCCGGCTCGAGCCCGCTTCGCCGAGTGCGACGTGGCGAGATGGGAGGCCCTCACGCCGGACATCAGCCGTTGCCGCACAATTGAGGATGTGAGCGCACGGATGCGCGAGGCCTACGATAAGGCACTCGGAACGGCAGCGGATCTTCCACTCGTCGTGCGGTTCCAGCTCGCCGGTCCCACTCCTGCGGCGAGTGAGCTCATCCGGGAATCCGAGCGACTCGACGGCGAAGCACGGTCCATGATCCGCGAGGGCGGAGCGTATGAGAAGGTCAAGATCGACGTCAGCCTACCGACTTCTGCCCCGTCTCTCGACCCCGAGTTGCGGGCCATGATCGGAGTCGCAGCGGACGGCCTGGCCGGGGATTCAGAGCGGGTCAAGGAGATACTCAAGGAACTAAAGGGCAAGGGCGTCTGGCGAAGGCTACACGGATCCGAGTGCGACCTCGAGGAACCTGCCGTCCTTCGGAGGCTCGTCGATCGTGCCGCCAAAGAGCTGACGGCCGGTTCCAGAGGGGAGGACTGACGTGAAGATCCGATCACTGCGCCTTGCGCCCTACGGAGCCTTCCAGGTCGTCGACCTGTCCCTTTCGGAAGGAGTGTCGGTTGTCTACGGCCCCAATGAGGCTGGCAAGACAACCCTGCTCAACGCATATGCGGATCTACTGTGCGGAATCTCCAGACAAACGTCGATGGCGTTCATGGCACCGCGAGCACACCTGCGTATCTGTGCGAGACTGGCGCTCGATGACGGCAAGGTGCTTCGGGTGGTCAGGATGCCGAGTAACGCGCCCAACGACCTCCTCGACGCGGAAACGGAGACTCCTATCCCCCCAGAGCGGTGGGCTGCGCTCGTGGGTGCGTTGGATCACGACAGGCTCCGGACGCAGTTCGGTATCGACCACGCGCGGTTGGTGAAGGGTGGCCACGCGCTCGTCCAGGGCGGCGGCGACCTCGCCGAACTGGTATTTGAGGTGCGTACCGGGGATGGGCTTCGGGAAGGAATTGCAGAACTCAGGGCGCGCTTGGCCAAGTTGTACAAGCCCCGCCTGAACGCCAAGTCGGATCTCAGCGACGCTATCGACCGTCAGGAGTCTCTTCAGACGGAACTAAGGCTCGCGACCGCGACGGCAGTGGCCGTTGAGACGGCGCAGCGTGTTTGTGATGAGGCTGTCCAGGCTGAGGAGAAGGCGAATCGAGCCCTCTCTGCGGCTCGCGATGAAGAGACTCGGCTGAAGGGCCTCGTTGGGTCGTGGGAGCACTGGCTGGAGTACAAGGGGCGCACCAGCGACCTGGATCATCTGGATGCTGAGGGCTCCGCGCTGTCTGCCCCCCAACTTACGACATATGACGCAGCGCAGGCGCGGATCGAGAAGATCGCGGAGGAAATCGCCGCAGCGAAGACGATGGCAGACGATGCCAGGAGCGAGCGCGAGCGGCTGGAGATCGACGCGCCACTGCTCGACCAACTGCTAGTTGTTAGAGCTCTGGCCTCCGGTCGCGAAGCGGCGGCCAGCGCCCGCAATAGCGTCCCTTCGTTTGAAGGGGAGATCAAAACGGCCCGAAAGGTGCTTGGGGCCTTGGTTGTGCCGCTTGGTGGCGATGGGGCAATCGACCCGGTGCTGGCTCTGAGGGTCCTCTCAGTCCCGCCGGACCGCGCCGCCGACCTCGACGATCATGCCGATCGCTACTTCGGTGTTGAGGACACACTTCGGAAGGCCCGCTTGCACGCGGTGGAGGCCGTGGAGGCCTTGGCGGCTGCGGAGTCTGAGCTGAAGCAGCCCGCGGACGGGGCGGTTCCAGCGGCGATCACCAACCGTTCGGCGATCGAGCCTTCCAGGCAGGCCAGAGATGGTCTCTGGCACCACGTACGTGAGTCGTGGTTGAACGGGGTGGAACCCCCCGCGGAAGTGGCCGTCGGCACCAACGCTTTGGCGCTACACTTCCAGGACGCTGTGGAGAACCTGGATGTGCTCACGGATAGCGTACTGACGGAAGCGGCGGAGCTGTCGTCGCCGGAACGGAGGGCTATTGCTGCTCGAGCCAGGGTCGACGAACGACGCGGTGCCGCGGAAAGGGCTGGGAGGACACGCGATGCGGAAATGGCGCAGATGGCATCTTGGCGGGAACAGTGGAACGCGTTTCTGCGCGCGGCGTCTCTACCTGTCGATCTTGGCGTGGCCGGCTGGAATGTGCGTTCGAGACAGCTTGCAGACGCGGACGAACTCTCGCGGAAGATCACGGAACTTGAGGCCGAACTGGGGCGAACCACTGGCCGCTTCCAGCTGTGGGACGCGCAGG
>JAPLGX010000235.1 GCA_026389925.1 Chloroflexota bacterium | reverse complement strand
ATTGCGGTGCCAGGAGGGGGGAGACCGAAGCCTCCCCCCAGCCAGCGTAGTGATTCTACGGCGTGTTGTAGTCCGCGGCGCCCTTGATTGCGAAGGTCAGGACGTACGCGTAGTCGGAAGCCGTCTCCGGGGCGAGGGTGCGCAGGATGCCATAGAGGAAGTCGTTCGCCGTCACCATGCGAAGATTGCCGTCGGCATCGAGCACCTTCTCGACCTGGCCCGTGAGGCCGTTGTACTTGACCCACGAAACATCGTTGCGCAGATGGAAGGTGTAGGTCAGACCATCCGCCGAGATGTCCCAGGAGGTCGCCATGCCGGGCTCGACCAGGGTGGTGACCTCGTTCTGGCGCGTCAGGCCAACCGTGGTCTCCTCCACGATCTGCACCGAGGTGGTGTCCGTCGACAGCGCCGGATCGATTGTCGGCACGTCGCCCGCGCCGCCGGTGTTCAGTTGCAAGACCTTGTTGGGGCTTGCCCACTTCTCAAAGTGCTGCATTGTAATCACCGAGTAGGTGCGGGTGATGTCCGGCTTGGTGGTCGCCACGGTTGTATACCAGTAGATCGGGATCATCGCCGCGTCGGTCTTGACCAGGATTTCCTCAGCCTGGGCGTACAGGTCGACGCGTTTGACCGGGTCCTTTTCCGCTGCGGCCTGAGTGATCAGGTCCTCATAGGTATCGTTCTTCCAATTGAGGCCGCCGCCAGCCGCCGGGTTGTCGGAGCCACCGAAGCCAATCGCTTCCTTCACGAAGTTGTTGGCGTCCGGGTAGTCCTGGCACCAGCCGAGGCGGAAGATCTGCGGTGTGGCGACCGGGTCGATGATGGTCTTCAGGAAGACTTTCCATTCCTGGTTGGTCACCTTCACATCCAGTCCGAGGTTGGTCTTCCACATCTGCTGGATGGCTTCGGCGATCTTCTGATGCGCCGAGGAGGTGTTGAACATCAGGGTGAGGTCAAGCTTGTCGGCGGTAGTGCCCTTCTCCGCTAGGTACGCATCCAGGAGGGCCTTGGCGCCAACCGGGTCGTACTTGACGCCCAGGTCCGGGTACGTGGCGATGGTGGGCGCACCCGCCAGGCCGGGGCGCGAGAACCACTGCGCCGGTTCCTGACCGCCCTTGAGCACGTTGTCGATGAGGCTCTGGCGGTCGACAGCCATCGAGAGAGCCAGGCGCACGCGCGGGTCATCGACCACGGGGGCCTTGGTGTTGAAGCCGTAGAAGTAAGTGCAGAGATCAGGTCCGATCTTCAGTTCCTTCGACAGGACGGGGTCGGCCATGACGCGATCCATATCGGCCAGCGGTACAGCCGCCACGTCCAGATTGCCCGCCTCGTATTCCGCGAAGGCCGGCGCCGCATCCAGCATCACCTGATTAACCTCGTCGATCGAGGCCTGGGGGATTGCCTCCGACCCCGGCCAGAAGGGGTTCTTGATCAGGGTGATGGTCGAGTCGTGGACCCACTCTTTCAGCGTGTACGGGCCGTAGCCCTGGAAGAAGCCGGTCTCAGTCCAGCGCGCACCCTTCTCCTCGATGAGCCACTGGGGCTGCGCATGGGCAATCCACATGCCGGCTATGTTCGCGTCGTAGGCCGCTGCCTTGTTAAAGGTGATCTCCAAGGTGTAATCATCGATCGCCTTGACACCCACGATGCTCGGATCCTTCGCCGGCACGGGGGTCGGAGTGACCTCCACCACCGTCGATTCGCCCGGCACCACCACCGTCTGCACCACGGTCTGCGGGGTGGCACCACCACCGCAGGCGGAGAGCAGGACGGAGGCCACAATGAACAGAGACGCAACACTCAAAACCTTGGTACGCATGCTTCCCCTCCTTGTCAGGGTTTCAAACTCAGACTCAATCGCGATTCTTCACTCTTCTCTGTATGCAACAGCCCGGCACTCACCTCCTTCCCTCTCAAACCCACAAAGCAATCAGACCATATGGCAGGCCACCCAGTGCATGGGTGAGATCTCGCGCCACTCGGGCACCTTCTCGGCGCAAATCTCGCGCGCCAGCGGGCAGCGGGTGCGGAACCGACATCCGGAGGGCGGGTTGACTGGGCTAGGCACGTCGCCCTCCAAAATGATGCGGTGGCGCTTCTCCTCCACCGTCGGGTCGGCCACGGGCACGGCCGACATCAGGGCCTGCGTGTACGGGTGCAAGGGATGCGCGTACAGATCATCGCGGCTGGCCAGCTCGACGATGATGCCCAGGTACATGACCGCCACGCGATTGCTGATGTGGCGCACCATTGAGAGGTCGTGCGCAATGAAGAGGTAGGTCAGACCGAATTGGCTCTGCAAATCCTCCAGGAGGTTCACCACCTGGGCCTGGATCGAGACATCCAGGGCCGAGATGGGTTCGTCGCAGACGATAAGCGACGGCTGCAGGGCCAGGGCGCGCGCCACGCCGATGCGCTGGCGCTGGCCGCCCGAGAATTCGTGCGGGTAGCGATTGGAGAGAGCCGGGTTGAGACCTACCAGCGAGAGCAGCTGTTCGACGCGCTCTTCCACGGCGGGGCCTTTCGCCACCTCGTGGATGACGAGCGGTTCACCGATGATCTCGCCGACGCTCATCCGCGGATTCAGGCTGGCGTACGGGTCCTGAAAGATCATCTGCATGCGCCGCCGCATCAGACGCATCTTCTCGGGCTTGAGGGTCGTCAGGTCGATATCTTCAAAGTAGACATGCCCCGACGTGGGGCGGTACAACTGCAAGATCGTGCGGCCGGTGGTCGACTTGCCGCAGCCCGATTCGCCCACCAGCCCAAAAGTCTCGCCGCTCCTGATGAAAAAGGAAATGTCGTCCACCGCGTGAACCGCGCCGACCTGGCGCTGCACGATGATCCCGCGCGTGATTGGAAAATGCTTTACGAGATGCTCTACCCGCAGCAGGATGTTGTTGTCGCTCATTCGCGATGGCTCCCGGCCTTGACATCCACCCAGCAAGCCGCACGGTGATCTACCCCCACTGGCAGGAGCAGGGGATTTTCCTTCCAGCAGCGCTCATAAACATACGTGCAGCGCTGGGCAAACGGGCAGTAGTTGGGCTTCTCGTACAACGTGGGCGGCAGCCCGTCGATCGAAACCAGACGTCGGTGTTCCTGGTCGTCGAGCCGCGGCAGGCTGCCCATCAGGCCAAGGGTGTAGGGATGCAGCGGGTTGCCGTACAGCTCTTTGACCGGTGCCTCTTCAATAATGTAGCCGGCGTACATGACCAGCACCCGCTTGGCCAGCCCGGCAATAATGCCCAGGTCGTGGGTGATCCAGATGACGGCCATGCCGATCTCATCGCGTAAGCGCTTGACCAGCTCAATAATCTGAGCCTGGATGGTCACGTCGAGCGCGGTCGTGGGTTCATCGGCGATCAGCACCTGCGGGGTGCACGAGAGCGCCATGGCAATCATCACTCGCTGGCGCATGCCGCCTGAGAACTGGTGCGGATAATCGTTCAGGCGATCCTCGGCCTGGGGGATGTTCACCATGCGCAAGAGCTCGACCCCGCGCTCGCGCGCCTGGGCCTGGCTCATGCCCAGATGCAGCTCGAGCGGCTCGGTGAGCTGGCGGCCGATCGTGAGCACCGGGTTAAAGGAGGTCATCGGGTCCTGGAAGACCATGCTGATGCGTGCGCCGCGTACATGACGGATTTCTTCTTCCGTCATCGTCAGCAGATCGCTGCCCTGGAACAACGCCGTGCCCGCGGCGATCTTGCCCGGGGGGGCGGGAATTAGACGCAGAAGGGAGAGCATCGTGACGGTCTTGCCGCACGCGCTTTCCCCCACCACTCCAAGTGTTTCTCCCTCCTTGATACTGAAGGAGACTCCGTTGACGGCATGCACCACCCCGTCGCGCGTCTTGAAGCGAGTCTCCAGACCTTTGACATCTAGCAGGTCCGCCATTGCACCTCTCAGTCTGGCTCCACCCCATTTGGAGGGAGATGCGGGTACGCCCACGACGGCCGAGAGGGCCTCGCGAGCCGACAACCCCCTGTTGTCTGTCTGCTGCAGGGTGCGGAAGTGTGCTGTGTGTCGGCTGTGTCCGGAACGGTCGTGAGAGGAGACGCCGCAGCCAAATCGCATCCGATCTCCGCCGGGCGGTCCGCACCGCAAGGGCCGGCTGGTCGGACCAACGGCTGCCGCAACCGGGCCCCACACAGTCGGCGCCCAGCACCACAGGACGCTGATTTGGAAGAAAAGTATACCACACTGCCTCTAGTCACTCAGGGCAAGGGCCTCGATATTCCACAACCCAGAGGCCGACGTAGCGTCCGCTTGCAGACCCACCAGATCGGCGCGGCCCGCCAGCACGCGCAATTTGAGGTACAGCGGCAGCGAGGGCAACGCCTCGGCGAAGATCTGCTGGGCCCGCCGGAACCCCTCGGCGTAGGCGGCCTCGTCAGGCAAGGCGGCAAGCGCAGAATCGCACGCCGCATCATATGCGGCATCGCTGAAGCCCGTCGCATTCTGGCCGATCCAACCGTTTTCGGCTGAGGGGATTTCGCGACCCAGATACAACTCACAGGAAGGCGTCGGGCCGCTCAGCCAGGTGAATTGGGCCATTGTAAACTGCCGTCCAAACACCGCACCTTCACTCCCGGCGCGCAACAGCCCGCTGTCGAAGAATTGCACATTCAAGGCGATACCACACTCCGCAAGGTTGGCCGCCAGCATTTCCACCGCCGCCCGGCGCTGGACTCCGCTCACAGCATACAGATCCAAGCGCAGCGGAGTCCCGCCCGTCACGCCGCGCGCGCCGGAGGCCACGCGCACCGTGCTGCCGCCCGCAGTGGGCAGGCGCCAGCCAAGGGCCTCCAGCATCTGCCGCCCGCGCTCCGGATCGTAGGCCGGCGGCGCCACCTCCGGGTCGGCCAGCGGGCTGAGCGGCGATACAAACGAGGCCGGCACGTGTGTCGCCCCGCGAAACAGCGCCTCAACCAGCGCCGTGCGGTCGGTACACAAGGCCAGCGCCTGTCGCAGCTGCAAGTCCGCAAGCAGCGGCGGATGCTGGTAGACGTATGGGACCACCGGCTGCAAATTGAAATCAATGTGCTCCCAGGCTGTGCCGGGCGTGTACGAGAGCGTAATCACACCGCGGTCGTGCAGGGCCATGAGCAAGGGCAGGCGGTCGTCGAGCGCCACGCTCTGGTCCACCACATCGCATTCGCCCGCCAGGAGCGCCGCCACGCCACCGTCGGCGTCCGCTCCGATAAATCGAAACGTCATCTTGTCAAAGAAGGGCAGTCCTTCGCCGGCGCGCCAATAATGGGTGTTCTTGGCTAGTGCAATGTAGCGGCCAGGCTGCCATTCCTCGATAACGTACGGGCCCCAGCCCAGCGGCCGGCGGGTTGCTAGGTCCAACACGAGCAAATCCTTGGGCGCGATATCGCCGTAGGCATGGCGCGGCAGCGGAGTCTGGAAGCGCAACATATAGGCGGGGTCGAGCCAGCCGGGCAACCCCACCCACTGCACCGTCAGCGGATCCAGTACCTTGTAGCTCAGAGTGCGGTCGAGGCGGTCCCGTTCATAGGGAGAGAGCGGGGTGTCGGGGCTGGAGGCAACTTCGAAGGCGAAGAGCGAGTCATCGGCGGTGAGCGGCACCCCATCGGACCACGTGAGGCCCTGGCGCAGGACGAAATTCGCCATCAAGAGGTCCATCGTCACGTCGCCGCCGGAATACGTGGTGGCGCACGACGCATCGCGGCATCCGGCCGGGCGGATCGTCTCTCCGACCGCCAGCGTCACGGGCACGCCGGCGTTGTTCAAGACGCGGTCGCCTTCGCGGACCGTCACGGGCCGCACGACCGCCCCGGTGTTTGCCAGTGACGGCAGGCTCTCGAGGATCACCGGCTGATAGCCGAATCCGTTGCTGTCGATCGGGCCGTCGTAGATTGCCTCCAACACGGTGCGCATCGCCAAGTCATTGCCGCTGTTGAGATACAGGCTTTGCGGTTCCGCGCCAAGGCACACCATGAGCGTGGTGGGCGGCGCAGGAATGGGCGAGGCCGTTGGGTTGAGCGAGGGCGAAGCCGGGGGCGGCAAGGGCGTGCCAGAGCCAGCGCAGGCGGAGAGGAAAAGCGCCGTGAACACGAGAGAGATCGAAGCGCGGATCGCGCGAGCGGACGAGGCGCTGGGATTTCTCGAGGCGACTGAGCCCACATCCAACGAGCCAGCCGAAATAGTGCGCCGCACTTAGGCTCCGAGCGATGATGACTGACCGGCGAGGGCTGAACGACTGGACTATAGCACAGGGCTACAGGAGGGTCAAGACGGTCGGGAGGCCTATTCCGCCAATTCTGACCGGTACCGGTCAACCTGCGTCCGTACAAACTCGTTAGAACGATCTCCTGCGGCGCGTGCTCGCCGGCGCGGGTCTCAGGCGAGAGGGTTGTCCTCCCCGCTCTCGGTCAGTTTTCCTTGCGCCGGGTGCCGCGCCTGCCACTCGTCGACGAGCGCGCGCTCGCGCGGCGTGAGGGCGGCCTTGGCCAGCAGGTCGGGTCGGCGCTGCCAGGTGCGGTACAGCGCCTGCTCTCGCCGCCAGCGAGCGATTTCTGCGTGATGCCCGGAGGCCAGCACCTCCGGAACACGCCATCCGCGATACTCCGCCGGCCGCGTGTAGTGTGGATACTCGAGCAGTCCGCTCGACAGGCTGTCGTCGAGCGCGCCGTCTTGATCCCCGATGGCGCCCGGCAGCAGACGAGTCACCGCTTCCACCACAGCCATGGCCGCGAGCTCCCCGCCGCTCAACACGTAATCGCCGACCGAGAGTTCCTCGCTTGCCAGATGCTCGCGCACGCGCTCATCCACGCCCTCATAGCGGCCGCACAGCAAAGCGAAGCCGGGGGCTTGCGCCAACTGCCAGGCTCGCTCCTGGGTGAACAGGCGCCCTTGAGGCGAAAGCAGAATGACCGGCAGGCGCGGCGGATCGCCCAGCGCCGCCTCGACGGCCGCAAAGATCGGCTCAGGCTTCATGACCATGCCGCCTCCGCCGCCGTAGGGCGTGTCGTCGGTCACCTGATGCCGGTCGGCGGCATAGTCGCGAATATTATGAAGCCTGACGCGCAGCAAGCCGCGAGTCAGCGCGCGGCCGAGAATGCTCTCGCGCAGCGGGCTTTCAAACATGCCGGGGAACAGGGTGAAGATTTCTACGTCCAGCATCGTTGTGCCGCTCAGCATCCTGGATGAAAACGCGTATCGCTGAGAACGACCCTTGCCATGGATTCTAGCCCGCCCGGGCGCGCCTCACAAGGCCCGCCAGGCATACGTGCTAGAATGACCGCCCGGAGGTACCGGTGCGCCGCTATCGACTGTTGGCCCTCAGCTCATTCGGGTTTCTGGTCCTGGCCGGGTTGAGCGGGCTGGCTCTGGCCGGCCTCATGAATTCGATGTCGACCTTTCGCTCGCCCTTCCGTGCCGAGGCTCTGCCCGAGGCGGCCGCGGTGGGCGAGGCGCAGACCGAGCGTCTGGTGATCGTGCTCGTCGACGCGCTGCGTTACGACACCTCGCTCGACTCCCACCTCATGCCGACCCTGGTCGACCTGCGCGCCCACGGTGCCTCGGCCGAAATGCTCGCCCGCCCGCCTTCGTACTCCGAGCCCACCTGGGCCGCTCTTCTCAGCGGGGCTTATCCCGAGATCAGCGGGGCGCCCTTACTCAACCTCGCCTACGACGAGCTTTTTCCGCTGCCCGCCGAAACGCTGTTCAGCGTGAGCCATCGCGCCGGCTTGACGACAGCCGTCTCGGGCTACAACTGGTTCGAACGAATGATCCCTGCCTCTCAGCGTGACGCGGGTTTCTTCACCGCGGGGGAAGACCATGCCGCCGACGTGGCGGTCCTTCAGGCTGCGCAGCCCTGGCTCGCTGCACGGGACGACCGTCTCCTCCTCATTCATCTCGACCAGGTCGATTTCGCCGGGCATCATGAAGGCGGCCCGCGCGATCCACACTGGGCTCAGGCGGCCGCGCGTGTTGATGGAATGCTGCATTCGATTATCACGCAGCTTGATTTGGAACGCGACACGCTGCTGGTCGTCGGCGATCACGGGCAGATCGATCGTGGCGGGCACGGCGGGCAGGATGCCGAGGCTCTGCGCACGGTCTTCGTCGTGGCCGGCGCCGGCGTGAGACCCGGCAACCTGGGCACGATCGCCATGGCCGACGTCGCCCCGACCATGGCCACACTGCTCGGCGTGCCATTGCCCTCGGCCAGCCAGGGTCACATCCTGCCGATCCTCGGCAAGCCGCCCCAATCCTCATCGGCGCTCGCGCAACAACAGACCGCACTCGCCCAGGCCTACCTCACGGCCATCGGCCAACCTGGATCAACCGCGGGCATCGCTGCGGCCGCGGACCCGGTGGTCGAGGCGCAGGCCGTCATGCAGCGCGCCCGGGAAGCCCGCCTCGCCGGCGAACGCTTGCCGCGCGCGGTGATTTCGGTGGCGGTGCTGGCCTTGCTCACCGCCGCCGCGCTGCGCGCGCGCCGCGCCCTCGCGCCGCTCGCGCTGCCCGCACTGTCGGCGGTCGTGCTCTTCCACGTTCTGTATATCCTGATTGAGCAGCGAACCTACTCGTTGAGCAGCGTGGAAAGCCAGACAGGGATCTTGACCGCCGCCGGTGTGAACGGCCTGGCCGGGACCCTGCTGGGTGCCGCTCTCGTCACCTGGCAAGCGTGGCGGCGCGGCGCGCGCGGAATTCTGGTTGCGCAGCGTCTACAACTCTACACGCTGCTTGCCGCCGCGATGATTCTGCCGCTCCTCCTCCCGGGCTACTGGGATTTTGGATTGCGGCTCACCTGGACGCTTCCCAGTTTCCTCTTCGCCTTTTTGGCCTTTCTGGGTTTGTTACAATTACTGCTCACATGTTCTCTGGGCGTCGTGCTGCCGGCGCTGATCGGCGGCGGCACCCATCTCCTGGAGCGGAATGGGGCGCTAGCCATGCGCCGCTCCGGGCCGCGGCCGTAAGGAGCACCCATCACCCGCGCTGCTCACCCGCCCGGCGATCAAACGCCCCGTCTGATTCTCGCCTCCGCTTCTCCTCGCCGGCAGGAACTGCTGGCATGGCTCGGCCTTCCTTTCGATGTGCTCACCGCCCCAATTGATGAGCGACCGCGCGAGGGCGAAACCGCTGAGGGCTTGGCGTGCCGCCTGAGCCAGAAGAAGGCGCACGCCGTGGCCGCCCTGGTGGGAGAAACGCCCGCCTGGATCCTCTCCGCCGATACGGTCGTGACCCACAACGGCGAGATGCTCGGCAAACCGGCGGATCGCGCGCAGGCGCGCGAGTACCTGACGCGCTTGCGTGATACTGCGCACGAGGTGGTATCGGGTGTCACCCTGCTCAACGCCCTCAGCTTCACCCAGCGCACGCAGACCTACCGCACGTGGGTCCGCATGCGGGCGTACAGTGAGCCCGAGATGCAGGCCTACCTCGAGAGCGGGGACGCGATGGACAAGGC
>JAPLGX010000398.1 GCA_026389925.1 Chloroflexota bacterium | reverse complement strand
TCGAGCGGGAACTTGTCCGCCGCTTGCCATGCGCTCTCGAGCTGGTCGGGCAAGCGGTCGATGAAGCCGAGCATTTCAGCCGAGTCGATCTCTTTCATTCTCGGCAGGTCGTCGAGATTCATTTGCCCTCCTGCGCTCTGGCGGTGCGCTTGCCTGCACGCGGCCGTGCCTCGGTCGTCGCCAGGCGGTAGACGGTGCGTCGTGCCCACCCGGATACTTCTGCCACCTCGGCCGCGGCATGCGTGGCAGTCTCGCCCGCATCCATCCGTGCCTGCACCTCTCTGCGCACGCGCGATTCGTCCCAGGCCGCGGCGGCCGCAGGCAGAGCTCCGGCGATCACCAGCGTCACCTCGCCGCGCGGCGCCTGGCGCGCGAAGTGGGCCAGGACTTCGCTCACCCGGCCGCGGAGGATTTCCTCGTGCAGTTTGGTGAGTTCACGCGCCACTGCCATCCGCCGATCGCCAAGCACGTCGCGGATGTCGCCCAGCGCCGCCAGCAGGCGGTGGGGGGCTTCGAGTGCCACCAGCGTGGCCTCGATGGCTGCCACCGCGGCCAGCTGGGTGCGCCGCGCGGCCGCCCGCCGCTCGAGATAGCCCATGTAGAAGAAGCGGTCGGTTGGCAAGCCGGAGGCGACCAGGGCGGCGATCGGCGCGCTGGGTCCGGGCACTGGTGTCACCGTGTGACCGGCGGCCAGCGCGGCGCGCACCAGCTCGAAGCCCGGGTCGTTCAACCCGGGGGTGCCAGCATCGCTCACCAGCGCCACGTCCGCGCGCGCCAGGGCCGCCAGGACCGCCTCCAGGCGGGTGAGCTTATTGTGCTCGTGATAGGCCAAGAGCGGCGGGTGCAGGTCGAAGTGTGAGAGCAGCTTGCGTGTCTCGCGGGTGTCCTCGGCGGCCACCAGGGAGGCCTCGCCCAGCACGCGCAGCGCGCGTGCGCTGACATCTTCGAGATTGCCGATGGGAGTTGCCACGAGGTAGAGCGTGCCCATTGCGGCCAGGATTGTAGCACACCCGCCCTGCGTACCGCCCGCAGCATGATGCTTGTCAGCCGCCCGGCGGGATGCATGTCACTGACCCGGCGGCCGGCAGCCGGCTATCATTATTGCAAGTAATTTGCAGATAGGGGCAACCCATGACCGACTTGCTGGAACGGGCTCGCGCGCGAGTGCGCGCCGCCGGCGGACGCATGACCGGGCAACGCCGGCTGATCCTGGAAACGTTGACCGCATTGCCAGCCCACCCGACGGCCGAGGAGGTGCACGCACGCGCCGCCCGCCGCGACCCGGTCCTCAACCTGTCCACCGTGTATCGCACGCTGCACTGGCTGGAGGCGGAGGGCCTAGTCGAGCCGCGCCGCTTTCGCGGCCACGGACGCCACGATCAT
Source organism: Chloroflexota bacterium (assembly GCA_026389925.1). Classification (GTDB taxonomy): domain Bacteria; phylum Chloroflexota; class Anaerolineae; order Anaerolineales; family RBG-16-64-43; genus RBG-16-64-43. Next base: position 2,516 of record JAPLGX010000398.1, on the reverse strand, counting down.
TTCGACCTGGCTGGCGCACATGGCCAGCACCACTTCCTGTGCACGCAGTGCCAGCGCGTGGTGGAGTTCGATGCGCCCCAGGTGGAGGCCGTTGCCCGCAGCTATGCGCGGCGCCATGCGGTCAAGGTCCACGATGCTTCGCTCGTCCTCTACGGGCTGTGTGCGGAATGCACCGCCCGGCGCGCACCGGCGCGCAGGGGCAGCGCATGACGCCGCCTCGGACCTCCGCTGAAACGGTTGCTCAGCCAGGTGGCGGTCGGTCAGACGGCTCTGGTTCTCGGGCTGCTTGGCGGTCGCGCGGTCAGCGAGCGCTTGGCGGAGTTCGGGCTCGTCCCTTCGGCTCGCGTCTCAGTGCTGCGCAATTCCAGCCACGGCCCGCTGCTGGTAGCCGTGCAAGGCGCGCGCTTGGCCCTGGGCCGCGGCGAAGCCGCCAAGGTGCGCGTGGTTGTCGAGCTGGCCAAGACCGGACGCGAATGAAGCTGTCGGCGCTCAGGCCTGCCTTTCGCGGTTCGTGGCGTTCGCTGGCGAGTGTGATCCCCGCCGCCACCAAGGTGCGAATCCTCGACGACGGAGCACACTTGCATGGGAGCGGCGCGCCCGCCGCCGGTGTCGGCGGCCCGCCGCCGGTCCACACGATTTGCATTGCCATCGCCGGCCAGCCGAATGTCGGAAGGTCCACCGTCTTCAACAGCCTGACCGGCCTCGACCAACACGTAGGTAACTGGCCGGGCAAAACCGTTGAGAAGAAGAGCGGGTTCGTGCGTTTTGGCCAGGCGACGCTGGAACTGGTGGACCTGCCCGGAACGTACAGCTTGAGCGCTCACTCGGCCGAAGAGGAAATCGTTCGCGACTATCTGCTCTTCGAGCCGCCGGAGGCCGTCGTCGTTGTCGTCGGGGCGGCCACGCTTGAACGCAACCTGTACCTGGTGGCCGAGCTTCTGGCGTTCAACGTCCCCCTCGTCGTGGCAGTCAATATGATGGACGTGGCGGCCCGCGAAGGTGTTGAGCTGGACTTGCAGTCGCTGCAGACCGCCCTCGGTCTGCCGGTGAAGGCCCTCACCGCGGCGCGCAACGAGGGGCTCGCGGCGCTGCTGGCCTGCGCGGTCGCCACCGCCCGAGGGCCGCGTGCGACGACTGCGGCCCGACCCACTCCGCGGCCGGAACATCGCCCTATCATCTGCAACCTGATGCAGCTTCTGGATGGGAACATCCCCTCCGCGTACCCGCTGGAGTGGCTGGCCACGAAGCTCCTGGAGGGCGACCCGCGGCTCACGCAGATGGCGCGCGCGAAGTCTCCCACCGCACGCGTTGGCCGAACTCGAGCACGTGCTTCACGCGCACGAAGATGCCTTCCTGGATATCGTCGGGGGGCGCTACGACTGGATCCGTGAGGTCACCCGTGCGGTTGTCCGGCGGCCACGAACCGATGTCGTCAGCCTCACCGACCGCATCGATCGCGTGGCCACGCACCCCACGTGGGGCCTGCTTGCGCTGATGACGATTTTGGGGCTAACCTTCTGGCTCATCTATGGCTTGGCCACTCCGATGGTGAACCTGCTGGCCGGGGCCACGCAGACGCTTGCCGCTGTGGCGCGCACGGCACTGGCCGTGTGGCCGGCCTGGCTCTCGGGCCTGGCCATCGACGGGCTGTTGAGCGGTGTGGGAATGGTGCTGGCCTTCCTGCCAGTAATGGTGCTCTTCTTCGCTGTGCTGGGCGTTCTGGAAGACGTGGGGTACTTCGCCCGGGCAGCGTATGTCATGGACCGCTTCATGCATGCCATCGGCCTGCATGGCAAGAGCTTCCTGCCTCTCTTCCTGGGGTTCGGCTGCAACGTGCCGGCGGCGCTCGGCACGCGCATCCTGGAAGACCGGCGCTCGCGATTGTTGACCCTGTTGCTCACGCCGCTCGTTCCGTGCACGGCCCGCCTGGGCGTGATCGCCTTTCTGGCGCCGACGTTTTTTGGAGCGCGGGCAGCACTCGTCTCGTTCCTCCTGGTCGCGTTCAATATCCTCATTATCTCTTTGCTTGGGCTCGTGCTGGGTCGCGTCGTGCCGCGCCAGGCACCTCCCGCCTTCATCATGGAACTGCCGCTTTACCACCTGCCGATGCCTCGCACGCTGGCTCGCTTCGTCTGGCACAACACGCGTTCTTTCGTCGAGAAGGCGGGCTCGGTCATCCTGCTGGCCTCGGCTGGCGTGTGGGCCCTCTCGCGCCTGCCGACGGGAGACCCGGCCTCGAGCGTCTTGGCCTGGGCGGGGCGGGGTCTGGAGCCGTTGGGTGCGCTCATGGGGCTGGGCGATTGGCGCATGCTGACTGCGCTCCTGACGAGTTTCGTCGCGAAGGAGAACACCATTGCCACGCTGGGTGTGCTCTTCGCCGGCCAAGCTCAACACACCCCTTTGCCGGCGCTGGTGGCGGCCCAACTGGCGCCTGCCGCAGGGCTGGCATTCCTTGTTGTGCAAATGCTGTTCATCCCTTGCGCGGCGACGCTCAGCACCCTGCGCCAGGAGGCAGG
>JAPLGX010000319.1 GCA_026389925.1 Chloroflexota bacterium | reverse complement strand
CAGTCTCTTGGACAGCCGCATGACACTGCCCGAGTGGCAGCTTCTTCTTGTACTGGTCCTGGCCCTGCTGTGTGGGTTCAGTTCACTGGGGGAGGGGAGAGAGGTTGCCTCTTCGCGCATGACTTCTGCTCCCCGAAAGTCCTGATGCCCGGTCTTTGTACGCCCTCGATTTGGCCTCAGAAGAGGTGCGGGAAGCACGCTGTGGCGGGGCGAACCCTATCGCTGGGCCTGCTGGACCATCCGTCGTGTTGCTGGATCGTCGGCTTCTTGCCGCTCCGGGAGAAGAGGGCAGGCGGCTGGAGGTCGGGATGACGCCGAGCATCAGCTCCCTGCGTCGCACTTTCTGCGAGACGAGGGTGCTTGAGAGGCTCGAAATGTGGGTGACACGAAGGCCTACGGCCATCCTGGTCGCCCTGACGGTGTTGGAAGTGACCGCGGGGGTCGCCTACTGTCTCATCCTGGGTGACCGTGTGCGCTATCCCGATGAGCAGATGTACTTGGACTACGCGGCCAACCTGGCACGCGGCAACGGCTTCACGTTGGATGGGATTCACCTCACGGCCTTTCACCCTCCAGGCTATCCGCTGCTTCTCGGGTTCCTGGCCAGCCTGGGCGCCTCGCTATTTGTCATGCGCATGCTCAACTTCGTGCTGTTGGGTTTGACCATACCTTGCGGGTACAGCCTGCTGAGTGGCAGCCACGGGCCGAGAGCCGGCTTGTTCGCGGGGTTGCTCATCCTGGCCTATCCGGTTCTCTTCTACACGGCAGGAACGTTTTACCCCCAGACGGTTGCCACAGCCCTGCTTCTGGGCGGGATGGCGCTCCACTGGACCCAACACCCCTCGCCATGGACCTCCATTGGCGCTGGCGTATTGTTAGGATGGGGAGTGCTCACGGTCCCAACGCTGGCCTTCGTTCTACCCCTCCTGCTTGTCTTCGATGTGAGCGCGCGGCGAATCGCCTGGCGCCGGTCCCTCCTCGTCCTGGCCTGTAGCGCGATCGTCATCGGATTCTGGACGGCGCGAAACTTCGCGGTGTTTGATCGTTTTGTGCCGATCTCAACCAATTTCGGGATCAACTTCCTGATCGGGAATTCACCCGCGACCACGCCCAACAACGGGCCCAACGCGGACATCAGCGCCTACACAAGCGCTGCGGAACGCCTAGGCCTGGATGAGTTTGATCGCAATTCCTATTACCTGTCGCAGGCCGTGGCCTACCTTCGCTCCGACCCGAGGCATGCGGTCGATCTCTACTTAGGCAAGGTCCTGAACTACTTCAACTACCGCAATGAGCTTCGCACGAGTTCGGAGAGCAGCCCCCTGCGTGACGCCCTCATGCTGGTCACCTACGGCCCGCTGCTTGGCCTCGCGCTCATCCGCCTCGCACTCATGCGCCGAATGAGGATGTCGCCACTGGAAGGCTTCCTCGCCACCACTTACGTTCTGGGTGCGTTTGTGAGCGCAGCCGTTTTCACTCGCATTCGCTATCGCCTGCCTTTGGATGTTCTGCTCATCCTTCTGGTTGCTGCCTTCCTCGATCGTCTGTGGGCTGCCGTCGCTGGGAGGGCCGATTCATCCCTCAGCGACCGTGAGGCGGTCGGGCGACCGTGAGCCAGGGATTCGGAGCAGGTAGGATGGCTGGGCAGGGACCGCGCGCGGGCATTGCGCTGGCAGGGCTGTGGGCCGTGATAGTTGCTGTGTCGCACATCTGGCGTGGCCCACCTGGGGCCCGGTTCAGCTGCCCGACCAGCTCCGCCGTCCGGAACACGGGGGCCTGCGCATCGCCCCCAGCACGATCTACCGGCTGCTGCGGCGGATGAGGCTGCAGACGCGCTGGGAGCGTCTGGCCGTGCTCGAAGCACACAGCGCTCTGGCGGCGGGATAGTTGACCCAACAGACGTAACGCCAACTGGCCGCCGTCGTCGTTATCGCGGCGGGCATCCAGATCCGTATCAGCCGAATCCCCGCGCTCGACCTGGGGCTGACGCTGCTGCGGTTCGTCGGGATGATCAACGCCTTCAACTTCGTCGACAGCATGGACGACCTGGCGCTGGGGCTGGCGGGCATCGCCTCGGCGTTCTTCATGCTCGTGACGATCGACTCGGCCCAGCCGCTGCTCTCGCTGCTGGAATCGGCCGTGGGACTGTACCTGTACAACGCTCCGCTCGTCTTCGTGCTGGACTCTCATCGCGACGATCTGGGCGACGGCCTCGACCATCGGCCAACCAGCCTGGGGATCGATTAGAATAGGATCGCCTGGCACGCATGTCCCCGAAGCGTGCCCCAGTTGACTTCCAGGCTCCCGAACAGGCGTGGATGAAGAAACGGGCTCTGATCACCGGAAATACCGGCCAGGATGGATCCTACTTGGCCGACCTTCTTCTGGAGAAGGGGTAGGAAATCCATGGGATTGTTCGGCGAGTCGCGTTCGAGGATCCCTGCACCACCTCTGGCGGCTACGAGACTCGTTTGACAGACTCACCTTACACGCTGCCTCGTTGGAAAGCTTCGCGAGCCTATTCTGCGTTGTTGCGGACGTCCGTCCGCACGAGTGTTACCACTTGGTTGTGCAGAGCTTCGTGAGCTACCCCTTCGATGATGAGTTCTCCACGATCAGCACCCACGTCAATGGAACCCACTTCCTGCTTTCCGCGCTCAAAGACCTGGCTCCTGAGTGCCGGCTCTATTTCGCTGGCTCGAGCGAGATGTTCGGGAACGCGGGCAGGTTCCCCAGAACGAGGACACGCCCTTCCACCCCCGGTCGCCCTACGGGATTTCCAAAGTGGCGGGAGTTCATCTCAGCCGGAACTACCGAGAAGCCTATGGGATGCTTGCGGTGATTGGAATCCTGTTCAACCACGAGTCAGAAGTCCGCGGCTTCGAGTTCGTGACCCGCAAGATCAGCAGCACGGTGGCCAAGATCCAGCGAGGGCTGGCAAAGGGGCTTGTGCTCGACAACCTCGGCGCCCGCAGAGACTGGGGACACGCGCCGGAGTACGGTCGGGCGATGTGGACCATGCGTCAGCAGGACGCTCCGGATGACTACGTGATCACTTCGGGCGAATCGCACACACGGTGCGCGAGTTTGTCGCGAAGGCCTTCGAAGTGGTCGGCCTGTCTTGGGAGCGGTACATAAAGCCCGACCAGAGGCTCTACCGGCCGACCGAGATCAACGAGTTACGGGGTGATGCCAGCAAGGCGCAACGGAGCCTTGGGTGGTCACCGAATCTGCGCTTTGAGTAGGTGGAGGGAACCATGGTCGAGGCGGATCTGCGTCGCCTAGCGGGCGGTTCAAGCTAAGGGTCGCGGCCCAGCAAGATAGGGGCATAGAAGAGAGTATTGCGAGAGAGTGCGACAGAGTCTCCGAGGCACCCGGGAGCATCCCCAATGGGTGCTCGCCGCGGTGCCTATCAGATTAGTGAATGGAATTCGCAGGTGCAGGCTCCCCTGCACGGAGTGTTCATTGACTGGCGCACGGAGGGTAAGATGCATGCGTCGGCGGATTCTGGATCGCGGCTCGTAGGAGGAGTGCACGATTAGGCGAGTGATGGTCTAAGATCACGGAGAAAGCTGGGACCCCGCGCGTTGAACAAGAACCATGCACAGATATCATTATCCGACTTGGCCCACACTACTGGAGTGTGCCAGCCACAAACAACGGCCGAGGCCACGAAGACCAATACCAGTGCGGTCAGGGCTCATATGGGGGCGGGCAAGTCGATAGCTAGTGATCGGGGATCCCACCGACACCTAGCGGCGCACAGCCCCCGAGCGGCCGACGGATGAAGGGTTGTCTCTTCCAATGCCTGGTAGGCAATTCCTCAACAGCTTGCTCCAGATATACCGCTCGGATGCGGTGAGATTCCGAGAAGGTGTCTGGAGGCACATCGGATGGGAGGCCAGGAGGTTAGTTGGGCGATTCCCAGTGGAAGTGAGTTTCTCCCATTCGCGGATTTGGGTCGAAGAACCGTCTGGGGTGGCGGCTCTTGTGAACTGTATGGGGGTATACGACTACAACAATATGAACCTGGTGAGGCTAATCCTGGAAAGGGGAGGGGGGACATTCTTTGATGTTGGGGCGAACATTGGCAGCTACAGCCTCTATGCTTCCGAGAATCCTCAGGCACGTGTGCTGGCCTTCGAACCGCATCCCAAAGCGTATCAGGCGCTTGTGCGCAACCTGCGCCTGAACAACAGGGTCATGGTTCAAGCCTTCCCGATTGGACTATCGGACGCGTCAGGGAAGCGGCGAATGGCTAGTCAAGGCGATCTTGCGACAAGCCGGATCTTGAAGCCGGATGAAGTCGCTACCGACACGCTACTAGTCGATTGCACCACCCTAGATGCGGTTTGCGAGGAGTTGGGAGCTTGGCCGACCGTCATCAAGATCGATGTCGAGGGTCATGAGCAGGAGGTCTTGAAAGGGGCAAGCTCGGCGAGCGCCTCTGCCCTGGTGATCTTGGTTGAAGACAGTGGACGATCCGGCACGAGGGACCTGCTTATACAGAAAGGCTTTGGCGGGCCCTGGTATTTCCACTTTGCGAGCGGAGAGTTCCGAGAGAGCCCTCAGCGCCGTCCGGAGGATCCGGTCTATATTCGAGATTCAGCCCGATCGGTTCTCATGGACTGGGGTCTGAGAATCGTGCGGGACGCATAATAGCGGGAAGAAGCATTCCAGCCGTCTCGAGATCAACGTCGTCCTTGGGTTCAGAGGGTTGCGTGAGAGGAGACCTGCTCAGTGCCTGTACGCAGAAAGCGTCTCGGAACACGGTTGGCTGAACCGACGAGGATCCCGGAGAGCTCGGCCGGATACGGAGATTCGAGTGCATTCAACCCGTCCATGGGGTAGATTCCATTGTTATGTCAGTTCATTGTGGCATTGCAGGTTGACAGATCAGAAATGACATTCGAAGTCCTGGTGTCGTCGACAGAGCAATCTGGGCGTTCGTCAAAGCCGAAGAAGGCTGGTCCCAAAGATTCCGGGCCCGAAACAACAGTTACGGCAATGCCAATTCCCATTGGATGCGCTTTGCTCCTGACAGCATGTCCTTCTGCCACATTCGCGTAGACTGAGGTTGAGGGGATCTTTCGACGAGCCATGCGCTTGAGGCCTTTCCAAAACGTGAGCGATTTTGCTCCCTGGTCTAGCTTCGGACGCCTGCGCTCATGGGGAGAGCGGGGTAGTATCGCTCTGTTCGATCAGGGCGTCTTCTCCGGCAGCAACTTCATCCTCAACATTCTCCTGGCGCGCTGGTTAGCACCTTCCGACTACGGTGCATTCGCCGTAGCGTACTCGGTGTTCTTGTTCCTCTCTGGGTTCCATAATGCTATCTTGCTCGAACCTATGAGCATCATCGGCCCGGCCAACTATGCCGACCGCCTGGATCAGTACTTGGGTCAGCAGATTCGTTTGAACTTCGCGTTGACCGTGCCACTTGGCATTGTCATGGCAGGGTCAGGTTGGCTACTCCAGGTCACCGGGACCGGGGACCCGTGGCTCTCAAGATCGCTGATTGGCGCGGGGATTGCATTGCCCTTTATGCTCTTTCTATGGGTCACAAGGCGTGCTTTTTACGTCATACAACGCCCAATGGGGGCGCTACGAAGTAGTGTCATCTACGCAGCGGTACTGTTGATGGCCCTGTGGGTAGTGCATAGGATGGCGCTAGACTCGTCCTCGACTGGGTTTGCGCTTATGGGCGCTTCAAGCCTCCTCGCCGGTCTCCTGTCGCTGTACTTGGGTAAAATAGGAATAGGCAAGGGGTCTGCCGCGTTGTCCCGCGAACTCCTTGGCGTGCAATGGGGTTTCGGCAAGTGGATCGTGGCAGCCACTATCCCTATGCTTGCGGCTGGGCAGGCCCAGACCTTCTTCACTGCTTCGATGGTCGGCCTAGAAGCTGCGGGAGTGCTGCGTGCACTGCAGAATCTCATTCAGCCCATGGTCCAAGCCATCACGGCCATCGGCACGCTCGGCCTTCCGGCTCTGGCCGCTGACTTTGGGCGCGGCAACCTCTCCGGCCTGCGCCGGAAAGGAATATTCGTCACTCTGACTCTGACTGGTATGGCCACGGCCTACGGTTTGGTGGTGTTCCTGGCAGCGAGGCCTATTGAAGAGCTCCTGTATGGAGGTAAGTACGCTGCATATTCCTGGCTGATTGCCCCGCTGGGGCTGATCCCGATCTTCATTGCCCTTCCCACCGGGATCTTGCTCATACTACGGGCCATCCAGAAGCCGAGGATCTACCTGATATCGGGCGTCGTCACCGCGGTTGTGGGTCTGATCTCCTGCATTGTGCTAATCCCCATATGGGGTGTTGCAGGTGCTGTGGCAAGCCTGGTCTCTACCTACGGAGCCAATGTCTTCGTGGCCCTTTACTACTACCGGCGTTGGTTTCCCTCCAGGCCAAATAGGAGTTGAGCGGACCTGAAGGAATGGAATCTAACGTAATAGACTCCGTCTTTGGGATGAAGGAAGATACTGGATGACGAGGAGCAGTGCAGCGACCAAGCTCGTGTTCCGCGCCTGGAGGACTTCTACACTCTCGGCCAGCCCGTCGCCAGCTTCAAGCCGAAGATCCCGCGTCGGTGATCAAGTGGAGTGACACCATGCGTCATGCCCGGCCGCAAATCTGGCTCATGATCTGACTCGTGAAATGGACGACTACGGGGAATCCAATTGAGAAGTCTGCATACCGAAGAAGCCTGGTGAGGCGTGCCATTACCCATTGAGAGTAGGATGGAGAATGCTAGTGTCGGCGAACACCTAGGCGCCAGGAGGAGCGGCAGGTGGAATGTCGAGGGACGGATCCATGCAGTGTCCGGGGAGTGAACGATGTGGCCAAGACAACCGTGCGGGCGATCCCGGACGAGGAATCGGATGACCCAGGGGTGGTGACAAGTCCCGTCGGCTGACAGGCGAGCTGACCGACTCGACCCACAAGAACTCGCTGACTTGGACTCGGGTGGCAGACAGCGATTCGTGCACGGTGTTGCCATCTTTCTCGACAAAGTTTGATGAGGGGCACTCTCGTTCCGCCGGATGGCTATGCTTGATGGCAACAAGCCTCGCAGAGGACGTGTCCAATGATCATTAAGAGGATTCTGCTGGCGATTGTCCCTAGAGGAATCCTCGTTCTTGGGAAGAACTCGTTTATCCTCGGCATGGAATTTGGCCAGATGCTATCGGCCAATCGGATGGCTTGCGTTGACAAGGACGGGAATCCTATCCCCTGGTACACCTACCCTGCAATTTACTTTCTCCGACAGCTTGATTTCTCCACGAAGAGGGTATTCGAGTACGGATCGGGCAATTCGACTCTCTTCTGGTCAGGCGTTTGTCGCTCACTGGTTTCAATCGAGGATGATCAGCTCTGGTATTCGAAGATCAGGCCAAGGCTGCCTGCGCATGTTGATTACAGGCTGATCCAGGACAAGGACGACTATGTCACTGCCATCAATGGGTCCCGGGATCCATATGATGTGGTCATCATTGATGGCAGCCACAGACTTGAGTGTGCGATAGCGGCAGGAAGCAGGGTCTCCGAGAACGGAATGATCGTCCTGGACAATTCGGACTGGCACAAGAAGACCGCCGATTACCTGCGAAACCTGGATTTGATTGAAGTGGACATGAACGGATTTGGCCCGATAAATCATTACACGTGGACGACTTCATTCTTTTTCACCCGCGACTTCCGATTCCCGCCCCTGCCTCAAGGACAACCTTCCCCTGGCATCGGTGGCCTGCGCCACCCCTCCGCCGAAGCCCCTTAGGACATGGTTTGGGACATGACGGTTGCGCTCCGGGCCAAGCAGCATCAACATGAACCATATGGCGCTGTGACAAAGAGAGTTATTGGGCGTGCCACCGGATCAGGACCAAGATCGAGTAGGAAGAGGTGTCATGGCTCTGAAGGATGTGCAGCAGTCTACTGCCACTCCAAACAACCTGTCATCGAGGAAGGCGAAGAGTGACTGCGGTCCGCCATCAGCGAGGCGAGCGGTGACTGAGCGGAAGACTCGGCTTGCGGTTGTGACTTGGGGATATGAGGGGGTTGGGCTCATGAGGGGTGCTCGAGTGCACCCGCAATCCGCTGGCAAAGCAAAGCACTGTACAGGTCAGGGGGAGGCAAGAGGCAAGTCCTGCGAGGTGGCGAGACAAGAACTGTTGTCCAACACGAGCGCCGGGCGCACCTCTCTGGCAAGATCGTATAGAGGCTGCACCGGGATCTCCCGCAACCTGCTAGGGTGAATTCGATGGTGACGATGCCCCGAAGTGTATGCGATCCGGCGAGTGATCTCCCCCCGCGACCTGAGGCTGATCGACTCAAGGTCATTCTACTGACCAACTTTGTTGCCCCTACCGAGTGCCGGCCATCGAAGCGCTTGCGGCGAGGTTCGGTCACTTCTGCGTCTTCATTTCGACTCTGATGGAACCCAACAGGAGTTGGGAGCCAGGCGCCGGCAAGTTGAAGGTCGAGCTGCAGCGGACAGTGAGCTTCAGCATTCCGTGGAAGCATCCCGCTGGTTTCTCCGAGCCCAGCCATGTGCACTTCCCGTCGGCAGGAAGAGTGCATGCTGCTTGCGGCCGATCGCGTTGTGTGCGCCACGGAAGGATACTCGCGGCTCCTCTCGGTCAACTACCCCTCAATTCCTGCAGAGCGTTTCCTCGTCAGCCCAAATGGATACGACGAAGACGACTGCTCCGGCAAGACGCCGCAGAGGGATGGATGCTTCCGCTTGACATACGTGGGCACATTGTTGGACTTTGCCGTCCGTCCACGTCCACGTGGATGGGGACGGCTCTTCGAGCCAATCGTTGCGGGCGGCGCGCCGGTATTGGTTCGGACACCAGGGACCATTCTTGAAGCGGCGGCGCAGCTGATCGACAGCGAGCCGGGCCTGGGCAACATCCTTAGATTGCGATTCATCGGAGCTTTCCCCGAGAAGTACCGGCAGTTGATCCGCGACCGCGGCCTAGAGCACGTCGTCGAGCTGTACGGGTACGTCGATCATGGGCACGCCATACAGGCGATGTTTGATGCCGAAGTGCTGTTTCTCATGCAGGCTGGCGCAGGGAGCGCAAATGTCATTCCTGGCAAGATCTACGAGTACATGCGGAGCGGAACGCCCATCCTTGGCCTCTTTCCGGAGGGCTTAGCCGCCAAGCTCATTCGAACGACAAGAACCGGAGTCGTGATCTCTCCAGACGACATTCCGGCACTGCGCGAACAAATCCTCAGTTGGTATTCTGCCTGGAGACGCGGCGAGCGATTGACCCAACCGGCTTGGCCCGTCATCCACCAGTACTCTCGCCGGGGTCAAGCGGAGAAGTTGGCCGAATGCATGGAAGCCCTTGTCAAGCGGCAACAGGCTGTACGAGGCTGCTATCCACCTTAGACGCGATAGCTGATGGCCCAATGGGCGGGAACGGGGCGTGGTCCCCGGACCTCGGCAAGAGCTTGATCACTGCTCGATTCGGGTGGAGGGTAAGACAGGCAGAGTGCGGCCACTTGGAGGAATGATGCGAGGATGCTGGCTGTCCGCACGTAACCGTTGTGGCAGCTGTCGGGCAGTACTCGAGAGATGAGCATCGCGGTGCCAAGCTCGTGAGGCGGGCTGGCAGTAGAATCCCTCTGGACCTGGCGGTATCCAACGCATTCGGCGGTCCGTGGAGGTTCCCTTGGTGAGCGAACTCATTCATGAGGATGGCCGAGACGAGAGGCGGCGCGCCAAACAACTCAAGGTCTGCATCCTCATCAATTTCGTGGCCCCATATCACCTTCCGCTCTTCTCGATCCTTCAAGAGCGGCTTGGCGGCCTGCGCATTCTTGTGTCCGTGGGAATGGAACCCAATCGCAAGTGGGACGTGAATTGGGGTGGGCTAAGCGTGACCCGGCAAAGGACACTCACATTTCGCGAGACCTGGTCACACCCCCAAGGTTTCTCAGACATCACTTACGTTCACTTCCCACTTGACACATGCTTTCTCCTCCACCGGTACTCCCCTGATGTAATCATCTCCACGGAGACGGGATTTCGCAGTTTTCAGGCGTGTCTGTACAAGCTCCTGAGGCCGTCTGTCCGCCTCCTGATCTGGCTCCAGGTATCAGAGCGGACTGAGCTTGGGAGAGGCAGACTACGTAAATTGATCCGGCGGCATCTTCTAGGGCGTGCTGATGGGGTCTTGGTGAATGGCCAAAGTGGTGTCCGATATGTGAGCGAGCTGGGGGTACCGATGGCGCGGCTGCACCTCACCCACTACACGA
>JAPLGX010000408.1 GCA_026389925.1 Chloroflexota bacterium | reverse complement strand
AGGTTCTCCAATCGCTTGAATTCCTCCCGCTGGCCAAGTTCAGCAAGAGAACGGGCGGCAAGCGCCTCGTCTTCCGCAAGGCGGCCAGCCAATTGTGGGCCGATGTCCATTGCGGGGCCTACGAGATGTATCACCGGGTCGAATTCGAGGACGTGCTCACGCAGGAAGAGATGGTGCTGCCGGCCACCCACACCTTCCTTGTTCGCCTGCAGACGGTGGAAGCCAACGATGCCGACCTGCAGGATTTGATCGCGTTGCTGTGTGACCACGAGGTGAGCGTCGGGCCCACACCGGATGCCATTGATGCCACCTTGATCACCACACTGTGCGCCGAAGACTGGGGCTGGACCCGCACCGCACTGCACAATCTCGACCGGTTGCGCCTCCTCGGGTCGTGGGGCCGCCTGCCGGCCTCCCCGCACTTGCGTGACCGCATCGAAGGCCTGTACCAGTCGATCGAGCGCGCACCCAAGAGCGTCCGCTGGCAAATGCGTGCCCGCGTCGGTGATTCAGTGCGCTGGTACAAGACGCCGGTCTTCCCTCCGGAGGCGGCGGGCGAGGCGGCACCCGGATAACCCCTGTCGGCGATTTCAGTGCGGGCCTTGGCCATACGTCTCCCCGACGGTCGCCCGACCTTTCCCCACTCCTTCCCCTACACGTGCCGCAGAATCGCGCACTGTGCGCTCGGCCAGCCGACCTGGGCAGATTGGCTTTGGTATAATCGGCCAGTTGTTCAGGAGTAGGATTCGTCAAGCATGCTCGATACACAGAAACCACCTCACACCAGCCGTGTTTGCCCCAACTGCGGGACGCGCGTCGCAGAATCCGCTGCGCGCTGCGCCGTCTGCGGAACCGAACTCAACCCCGGCGGGGCGCGCCGCGCGGCGCTGTCCCGCATGACCGGACGCGGCCCGGCGCTGAGCATCCCCTGGCCGGTGGCGATTGCCACGCCGGCCGTGTTCATGCTGATCGGCGCGGTGATCATCGCGCTGATTGCCCGCTCGGGGCGCGCCTTTGCCCCGGCGGCCCCCACCGCAACGGCCACGATCACCTCCGCCCCCAGTGAAACGCTGCCGCCCACCACCACGCCCGAACCGACCCTCACGCGCACTCCGCTTCCTCCGGTGGAGTATGTCATCGCGCGCAACGATACCTGCGTCGGCCTGGCTATTCGCTTCAACGTTTCGGTCAATTCGATCTTGCAGCTCAACAACCTGCCGCCGGCCTGCAACAACCTGTCCATCGGGCAGAAGCTGCTCATCCCGCAGCCAACCCCCACCCCGGTGCCGCCCTCCACGGCCACCTTCACCGCGCTCGAATCGACCCGCACCAGTTGCGAGCTCTTCCCCTACACGGTACAAGAGGGTAATACGCTGGCGGGCATCGCGGCCAACTTCAATGTTTCAATCGACGGGCTGAAGGAATTCAATCAGAACATCTTCGGCGATACGGTCTTCACCGGGCTGACGGTCCAGATTCCGCTGTGTCGCCGCCTGCCCACGCCCGGACCCACCCCCACGGCCACACCGCCGCCGCCCTACCCCGCGCCCAACTTGCTTGGCCCGCGCGACGGTTCGGTGTTCGGCCTGAGTGATCAGTCGGTGGCGCTGCAATGGGCTGCGGTCGCCGCGTTGCGCGATACCGAGAGCTACCTGGTGACCGTGGAAGACATCACCGAGGGCACCGGTCGGCGCACACAGGCCTACACGACCGAGACCAAATACATCGTTCCCAGCACGCTGCGCCCCAGCGATACGAGCACCCACCTCTTCCGCTGGACGGTCGAGGTCGTGCGCCAGACGGGCACCACCTCCGACGGCAAGCCGATCTACTCCTCCGGCAGCCCGCGCAGCGAGCCGCGCATCTTCGGCTGGAGCGGCGGTCGCACGGCCCCAACGCCGACCTCCTGAACCTTCACTCACCAACGTGACTACACCGGCCCGCCATCTTGCGCGGGCCGTGTGTTTGGAAGGGGCGTTCGTGTCCGGGCGCGATTCGCGGCTTCTCGCGGCGAGCCGGCACTCCTCTCCGGTAGGGTCCGACGCCGTGGCTCGCCTGCCCGCGCACCGCGGGCTCCTGTTGGCGCGGCGCAAGAGCGGCTGATAGAATACGAAGGCGCAGGCCGGCCGTCTTTCACGCCTGCGTAGGATGCTGGATCATGAGCGATGCACCACGTGCCACGTCGGGGAAGCAGATCCGCCTGACCACGCTCTCTTCGTGTGCGGGTTGAGCGTCGAAGCTCAGCGCGGAAACGCTGTCGCAGGTCCTGCGGCCCCTGCGGGGACTCTTTCCCCCAAGTGAATATCCCGATTTGCTCGTCGGATTGGACCCGGCCGACGATGCGGCCGTCTATCGCCTCGCGCCGGATCAAGCGCTCATCGTCACCACGGATTTCTTCACGCCCGTGGTCGACACCCCGTACGAGTTTGGCGCGATCGCCGCGGCCAACTCGCTCTCCGACGTGTACGCCATGGGCGGCCGGCCGATCCTCGCGCTCAACATCGTCGCCTTCCCGCCCCAGTTGGCGCCCGACATCCTCACCGAAATCCTGCGCGGCGGGGGCGAGAAGGCGCGCCAGGCCGGCGTGGTCATCGCCGGCGGTCATACCGTCCAGGACAAAGAACCCAAGTACGGCCTCGCGGCAATCGGTCTGGCTCATCCCGATCGATTGATGACCAAGACCGGAGCGCGGCCCGGCGACCTGCTGGTTCTCACCAAGCCGCTCGGGACGGGCGTCATCACGACCGCAGGCAAACAGGAAGAAGTGAAGCCGGAGCATCTCTCTGGCGCGATCGAATGGATGCTGCGGCTGAACAACCGCGCGGCCCAATTGGCCCAGGAATTCGGACTGCGCGGCGCAACCGACGTCACCGGATTTGGGCTTCTGGGTCATGCGCTCGAAATGTCCGAGGCCTCTGGTGTAAGGCTTGAGATTGACCTGGGGGCGGTGCCCCTTATGCAGGGCGCCAAGGAATACGCCGCCCGCGGCCTCTTCCCGGGGGGCACCCACGATAACCGCGATTTCTTCGGACCGAAGGTCGATGCGGCCAAGCATCTCCTCGAGTCCGAGGTCTTGCTGCTCTTCGACTCGCAAACGAGCGGCGGCCTGTTGCTGTGCGTGCCGGCCGATAAGCGGGACGCGTTCACCGCGCGTGCTGCGGCGCTCGAGTTGCCGGTATGGTTGATTGGGAAGGTCGCTGAGGGGACGGGCATCGCCGTCATCTAGGCATGCCACCGGCCAACATAAAGGGAATCCGGGTGCCGGAGTCTCCATCCCATGAGATGACAGGTCAATCCGTCCAGGCGCAGCCCTCCGAGACTGCCATGGCCACCGCAACCATGCGCGCACTGGGGGCGCACGACGAGAGGGAAGAAATCCGCGGGCCAGACCATCTGGCGGCGCTTTTCCTCAGCCAGGACCGAGTAGCCCCGCTGAAAGATCGCGCGCTGCGGCAATGGGTCATGCAGAACAAGGTTGCCCCGGGCGCATATGAGTTCATGCTCGCCCGCACGGCATTCTTCGATCAGGTCGTGAGAGAGGCACTGCTCCACAGCCTGCCGCAGCTCGTCCTGCTCGGCGCAGGGTACGACAGCCGCGCCTACCGCTTCCGCGAGCTCGCCCACCAGACCAGGATTTTCGAACTCGATGCACTGCCGACCCAAATCCGCAAGAAGGAAGTCCTGAAACGCTCTGCCGTCCCCTTCCCGCCCCATCTGGTGTTCGTGCCCATCAACTTCAATGAGGACAACTTGCAGGAGGCGCTTGCCGGAGCGGGATTCTCCCGGGACGAGAGGGCGCTCTTTCTTTGGGAGGGCGTCA
>JAPLGX010000061.1 GCA_026389925.1 Chloroflexota bacterium | reverse complement strand
GCATGCGCATCCGCCAATGCGCCGCCCGCAAGAGAGAGGTCGTGCGTCCGCCCCCTGATAGGGCGTGAGCGCTCGCGGGATACTAGTGGATCGTCGTTTGCGACCATGAAAAGGGGCTGCCGATTCTTCGGCAGCCCCTTTTCGCGTGTTCATCCCATTTGTGCTTCATCCGCGCGACTGCGGCCCGTCGCGTCGCAGCTCCGGGATCAGCGCACGCCATTCGTCAAGCGAGAGCGTCTCGGCGCGGCGAGTTGCCTCAACTCCAGCCCGGTCCAGGGCCGTGAGCACCTCACCGCGCGGCAAGGCCATCCCGCCCGTGAGTGCATTGACCAGTTGTTTACGGCGCTGGGAGAAGCCCGCCTTCACAACGCGGAAGAAGGCACGCCGCTCGGCGGGAGGGGGAATCTCAGGATAGACTGTGATGCGAACGATGGCCGAATCCACTTCCGGCGCGGGGACGAAGCTGCCTGCCGGCAAGCGCTCCAAGATCTCGGGTTGACCGAAGTACTGTACGCTGACCGCCAGCAAGCTCATCCGCCCCGGGCGGGCACAGATGCGCTCGGCCACCTCCCATTGCACCGTCAGAACGAGACTCGCCGGACGCGGGTCTGATTCGAGCAATCGCTCGATGACCGCCGAGGTGATGTAGTACGGAAGGTTGCCGACCGCGATGTAGCGTCCGGCTTGGCGGTTCTCGACCAGGCGGTCGAGCCTGAGCGTGAGAATATCGCCGGGCACGACCCGCACATTGGCCAGGCCCCCCACCGTCTCCTCGAGCAGCGCCAGGAGGCGCTCATCGATCTCGACCGCCACAACCTGAGCCCCGCTCGCAGCCAGGTGACGCGTGAGGTTGCCCACCCCGGCGCCAACTTCAAGCACGGTATCAGCGGAGGTCGCCCCGGCCGCCTGCGCAATTCGCGCCAGCGCGGCTTCATCCACCAGGAAGTTTTGGCCCAGTCCCTTCTTGAGGCGCAGGCCGGCGCGGTGCAGCCGGCCGGCCAGGTCGAGAGGCGGAAACGGGGATGCCATCAACGAATGGGCAGCGCGGCAACGAAGCGGATCGCGTCTTCGCTGGGAACCGGCGTGCGGAAGTAGAGAGTTGTGGTTTTGGGTCCAGAACCCCCAAGGGCGACGAACGTTTCATAGTCGGGGAAGGCCACGTCAATCCAATACTCGTTTCGTACATTCAAACCATTATCCTCTATGTGGGCAGGGCCGTAGCGGTCGACATATACCGGCCAGCCTTGCATGACGCGGTACCACGAGAGGGTGACTGCGATGATGCCGAGACCCATATCTTTGCCGCTGGCGGTAATATAGTAGCATCGGCCGGGCTCGCCGGCCGCGCCGCACGGCCAGTAGGCTGAGCCGTACACGGTGATCGAGTGCCAGTAGTCGAAGGTGCCGTCGGGGGTGGACACGCTGCGGATGGTCACCTTCGTGCCGTAGCCCATGACCCGATCGACGGGCGGCACGGCCACGCGCTCGCCCTCCGATGTGCGGGCGGTCTCCAAACCATCCTCATAGCGCACGCGAACCGTGCTCTCCTGAATACCATAGACCCCTGGCGTCATCAGTTGCTGCGTCCCCAGGTCAAGCTCGGGCAAGTACTGGCGCTGCTCCCCGAACGCAATCGGTATCTGCTCGCGGATGAACTCCTCGCGCACTCGCACGACATGGATCATGCCGTCCGTCGGGGCTGATGCGGTCTCGGCCGGCTGGCTGTAATCGAGATTCGTGAGAGCGAAGCCGGCCTGCGCCAGGATCTCGCCCACCGTCGGCGCCGCCGATCGGACGGTGAGCGTCTGCCCATCGACCGTGAGGCGGAACTCGCGCGCCGAACGGATGACGATCGTGACCACGTTCGTGCCGACATCGTCGGCCAGGGGGGTCGTGGTCGCAGGCTGAACCGAATCCGCCGGGTGCAGAGGGATTCCCAATTGCCACAGGGCCTCGCCGACGGTTGGCCCAGCAGCCTCATGTTCTTCTCCAATTCCATCGCGAACGACGAGAAGCGCGTGCTTCGGGGCAAGGCTCAGCCGCCACGGGAGCTGCGCGAGCGGCGCCCGCGCATCCACCAGCCGCCCGTCAGCCACCACCGCGTCTCCCGGGAGAAGGTGGACCCCTGCCTGAAGGAGGAGGTTCGCTGGAATTGCCGGTTGGCCCTCGTGGGCGAGGATGGGAGTGGGACCGTGCCCGGCCGCCACGTCGATCCACCGCCCGCGTCCAACGCGGATGAGCAAGCCGCGTGTGACGGGCGACTCGGGGGCCGGCTCTACAACGTCCTCGGCGTCTAATTCGATTCCGGCGTCGCGCAGTGCGAGTGCCACCGTTCGCGCATGGGTCAACACGGTGCGCGTGCGTCCGTCGGCTTCCAGGCGCAGCGAGCGAAACGTCAGGCCGTAGGCGCCCACCGCTGCCAGAAAGAGTACCGCTCCGAACGCAAGGACGAGGCGTGGCTTCATGTTGGTGAGACGAGCGAGAGATGAGCCTGACCAGGAGCCCCGGCGGCACCCGGAAGCTCCTCCTTACCGTTGCTTCCTTCCGGACCTGGCGGGGTTCGAAGGTTTCCGCCGCGCCGGTCCCGGCCAGGCTCGCCAGTGATGGTAACTGATGGGATGGGGCATGTCAACTTCGTGGCGGGAAGGGGTCACTTTCCGGCCGACCTCGCGGGAGAGCCCGCTGTAGAGAAGGGCCAACACGAGACGACGCGGGGCCCTCTCCGCCACAAGAAGTCAAAGAGCCGCCTAGGATGGCGGCCCTTTGCGCGCTGCGGCAACCCTATCCGTGGCCGGAGTTACCCGGCGCAGGGGAGGAGGGATGCCGCAGCGCTAGGACTAAAACTTGTACTCATCGTGGGCATCACCTCCTCCTTTCTTGGGATAGCAAGAGGAGGCGGGAGATTGTTCCCGCATGTTGAGTATGACACACGCGGGGCGTCTTGTCAAAGGGAATGGCCCCAGCGGGTACCACCGCGCGCGGGGCAGCCACGGGTGCGCGGTGTCGTGGCCGGGGCCGGGAGCACACTCCATCCCGCGACGCACCGCAAGCCCACGCTTGCCTCGTTGTCGCGGGTGTTGGCTGTATAATCAACCTACAGCAGCACACCCGGGCGACGATTTGGCGAGGCGGCACCTGGCAATCTGTTCCCCTCCACCCGCTGGACAAGAGGCGACGCGTGCGACTGCATGGCGAGCGGCAACGCCGCCGAACCAAACCGCCCGCAAACCGCTCAAGGGCTACGTTTCCGCATGTTCGTGCCGCTACCCCGGGGTCACCCGGCCGAGGTCACTTCGTAAGCTCCGGGAAGGGCGCCGGTTGAGCCCGCATTCGCGGGCTCGCCCTCAAGTCGAATCGAATGCCGTTCGACCCACGGTGAACGGGATTGGTCGCTTGAGCGCCTCATCTATTCCGTCTCACAGGCCGCAACCGTTCCCGCGGATGACGGTCGATTCTGGCGGAGGGCGACCGTCCGGCGCCATGGTCCGCCGATCACGATTCCATGCATCCGCGCGTCATGCCCCGCGTCGATTTGCCACACGAGGGGGTGGGGGTGTGTCATGAGAAGCAGCGCGACCCGTTCGGCCCTGCGCGTCGCCGGCCTGTACCTCATCGCTGGCGTCATTTGGATTGCCCTCACCGACCAGCTGCTCGCCCGCCAGGTTGGTGACCCTCAACTGCTGGCCCAGATCCAAAGCTACAAGGGGTGGGTGTTCGTTCTGGGCACATCGGTGGCGTTCTTTCTGCTGATGAAGCAAGAGTTCACACGCGCCGAACGGGCGGAAGCCGAGGAACGCAGCGCGACCTCGCGCATGAGCGACATCATGGAAATGGTCGGCGAGGCCATCGTTGCCATCGACAACGCGCAGCGCATCGTCGTATTCAACCAGGGGGCCGAGACGGTCTTCGGCTATTCGGCCGAGGAGGTGACCGGTCGCCCGCTCGATATCCTGCTTCCCGAAAGCATGGCCGATGGGCACCGCTCGCTGGTCTCGGCGTTTGCCCGCTCGCAGGATGCCTCACGCCGCACGGGCGAAAGACAGCAAGTCCGCGCTCGCCGTAAGGATGGGACGGTCTTTCCGGCGGAGGCCTCCATCTCGAAATTCGGCCGGGCGGCGGAGATGCTCTACGTTGTGATGCTCATCGATATTACCGAGCGCATGCGTGCCCAGCAGGCACTGCTCGACTCCGAGAAGCGCTATCGCAAGCTCTTCGAGAACCTGCCGGTGGCGCTCTACCGCACCTCTGCGGACGGGACTATCCTTGACGCCAACAATGCCTTGGCGCAAATGCTCGGCTACCCGGACCGCGAGACGCTCTTGGCAGCCAGCGTCCGCGACCTGTTCGCCGACTCAAAAGACCGTCAGCGCGAGATCGATCTTGCCTCAGGGAGCCAGGTCGTGCGCAATCAAGAGGTCTTGTTGCGGCGGCTTGACGGGACCTCGATCTGGGCCCTCGATCACTTCCGCGTGGTCGCCGACCAAACGGGCAAGGCGGACTACTTTGAGGGCAGCCTGGAAGACATCACGGAACGGAAGCGCGCCGAGCAGAAGCTGCGCTTCCTCAGCACCCACGATTCGCTGACCAGCCTCTACAACCGCTCGTTTTTCGAGGAAGAGGCCGCGCGCATGGCCCGCGGTCGCGAGCTGCCCATCAGTGTGACCATGGCCGACGTCGACGGCCTCAAAGCCACCAACGATACACAGGGGCACGAAGCGGGCGATGAGCTGCTGCGGCGGACGGCGGACGTGTTGCGCGCCGCCTTCCGTGCCGAGGACGTCATCGCCCGAATCGGCGGCGACGAATTTGCCGTGTTGCTGCCGGGCACCGATCCCCAGAGCGCCCGCCAGGCGCTCGATCGCGTGCGCATCGAGCTGCGCGCGCAAAACCTCGCCCACCCGGGCCCCGCGCTCGACATCTCCCTGGGAAGCGCCACCGCAGAGCGCGGCGAACGCCTCAACGACGCGCTCAAACAGGCCGATGCCGAGATGTATCGCGAAAAGTCGGCCCGCCGCAGTGACGGAACCGGCGCGCCGCCGGCCGCTTGAAGCAGGCCAGGGCGAAGACCATGCCGTCTGCCCGCCGCTCCGCTGCCCCAACCCCGCCCGCCGCCTCAGCCTCCGACGTCGCGCGCCTGGAGCTTGTGCCGCTGGCCTGCGTCATCGTCAATGACCTGGGAATCATCGTTGCCGGCAATCGCAAGTGGTTCGACCTGCTGCGCCCGCCGCAGGAAGGCGGAGGGAACCGGGCAGTCGCCGAGCGTGTCGAAGCCGAGTATCAGGCGGCGCTCAGCCCCCTGCTCGGCGAGCTCTTCGCCACGGGCGCCGTTCACCAACATCAGGTGGAGATACAACGGCCGGATGGAGCGGCGA
>JAPLGX010000067.1 GCA_026389925.1 Chloroflexota bacterium | reverse complement strand
CAAGCTGCTCACGCAGCAGTTCGGCGACCGCATGGTGGTCGCCAATGCGACCGGCTGCTCGTCGATCTACGGCGGCAACCTGCCGACGACGCCCTGGAGCGCGAACAGCGCCGGGCTCGGACCCGCCTGGTCGAACTCGCTCTTCGAGGACAATGCCGAGTTCGGGCTGGGCATGCGCCTGACCCTCGACAAGCACGGCGAGTATGCGCGCGAGCTAGTGCGCCTGCAGGCCGACCGCCTCGGCGAAACGCTGGTCACCGAGTTGCTCGAGGCCGATCAGTCGAGCGAGGCGGGCATCATCGCCCAGCGCAAACGGGTGACCGCGCTGCGCGAACGCCTGACCGGGCAGAGCGACCCGCGCGCGCAGGATCTGGCCGCGCTGGCCGACGTGCTGGTGCGCAAGAGTGTGTGGATCATCGGCGGGGACGGATGGGCCTACGACATCGGCTTCGGCGGCCTGGATCACGTGTTGGCCTCGGGGCGGGATGTGAACATCCTGGTGCTCGACACCGAGGTGTATTCGAACACCGGCGGCCAGGCCTCCAAATCGACGCCGCGCGCGGCGGTGGCCAAGTTCGCCGCCAAGGGCAAGGGGACGCCCAAGAAGGACCTGGGGCTGATGGCCATGTCGTACGGCTCGGTCTATGTGGCGCAGGTGGCCATGGGCGCCAGCGACCAGCAAACGCTGCGCGCCTTCCAGGAAGCGGACGCGTACCCTGGACCGTCGCTGATCATCGCCTACTCGCACTGCATCAACCACGGCATCGACATGCGCAAGGGGCTCGAGCAGCAACGCCTCGCGGTGCAGACCGGCTACTGGCCGCTGTATCGCTACAATCCGGCGCTGACCGCGGAAGGCAAGAATCCGCTCAGCCTGGATTCGAAGGGGCCGGCTCTGCCGCTCGCGGACTATGCCTACAATGAAACTCGCTTCCGCATGCTCTTGCAGAGCGACGAAACGCGGGCCGAGGCGCTGATGAAGCTGGCCCAGGCGGACGTGTATCAGCGCTGGGCCATGTATCGCTATCTGGCCAGCATGCCCGCCGGCAACGGCCCGACAAGCTAGGTCGACCTTTCAGGCGGGGGCGCCCAGGGATCGCGGGCGCCCCGCTGCACGACCCGCCCATGGTTCTTAGGAGATCGCCCATGCCCGACCTGACGACCTCATACCTCGGACTGCCGCTCAAGAACCCGTTAGTGGCATCCGCCTCGCCTCTCTCCAAGAAGCTGGACCGCGTGCGGCGGCTGGAAGAGGCAGGCATTGCCGCAATCGTGCTCTACTCGCTGTTCGAGGAGCAGATCACGCATCAACAACTCGAACTCGATCACTATCTGACGCGCGGCACCGAGACCTATGCCGAGGCGCTGACCTACTTCCCCGACCTGGGCCAGTACAACGTGGGGCCGGAAGCCTATCTCGAGCACATCCACAAGGTGAAGCAGGCCACGCACATTCCCATCATCGCCAGCCTGAACGGCATTTCTGCAGGCGGCTGGGTGGATCAGCCGGATCTCGATCTGGAGGCGCTGGAAGTGGTGCCCACCCTGGAACTCAGCCGCTCGGCCGAGCTGCGCCTGCCGTTGCGCTGGGTCGCCATCCTCTATGGGCGAGTCGCGGCGGACTTGGCGATTACCGGCGGCGTGCACTCGGCGCAGGATGTGATCAAGTCAGCAATGGCGGGTGCGAGCGCCGTGATGATGGCCTCCGAATTCATCGAACATGGCGTGGGGCGCGTCACGCAGATTCTGGGCGACCTGCAGGCCTGGATGGATCAGCGCGAATACGCTTCCATCGGCCAGATGAAGGGCAGCATGAGCCAGCGCGCCGTGCGCGAGCCAGCCGCCTTCGAGCGCGCCAACTATATGAAAGCGCTCAACACATTCGACAATCGCTTGCCGTAATTCAGGCGGCTCTCGCACCCCCGTGGTGCGCCGATCGAGCGGGCGTCACGCTGCCGTCAGCGTGCAGGGACACACCGAGATTGCGTATCCGCACCGTCGTCTCCGCATTCGCGGGGACGACGATTGATTCGTGGTCCGGCGAGGTGTGGCGAATGCGCAGATGAGGAGGGCCCGGCCGGAGCTTCTCGCTCATTCGCACCGGATCTCGGACCGAGAACTTGGGGGACTCGGCTCAGGCAGCGGGTGTAGGAGTTACCGTCGCGCACAGCTCAACCGCCAGCCAGCCTTCGTGTCCCTGCGCGTCTCGCACCAGCACCCACATCCGGCCACTGGCTTCGATTGGCTCTCCCAGAATCTCGATCAGCGCTCCCTCGAAGAGGGAGCCGATCGCATCTCCGTCGGGAGCGCTTCGCAGGAAGGCGCCCTTCCCGTCGGTGTGCCACACGATGGCCGCAACCGGCAACGGGGTCGACGTCGGCGTCGAGGATGGCGCGGGAGTGAGGCTGGGTGCCAAGGTTGCCGAGGGAGTCGGCGGTGGGGTCGGCGAAGGTGTCAGGCTCGGAGGTGCACTCGCCGTCGCCGTGGGAGTGAGCGTGGGGACGAACACGAAACCGGACGGCCCCTGGCGCGATAGCAGCAAGAAGGCGAGCAGTATCATGCCGGCGGCCGCGAGCCCGGCCACAGCCGGCCCCCAGGCACCCAGGACCGCTCCGAGCGCAGGACGGATGCCGAGCACCAGGTAGGCAATCAGGCCGGCGACAAATGCAATCGAGGCATAGACTAAAACCACCCCGAGCGCGGCCGCGGCCTCTCGCATTTCGCCGGCACCCAGACTCCACCCGGCAGTAGCCGTCGGGACGAGAAGCAGGAACGAAAGCGCGGCGCTAGGCAGCCGCGCCTCGCTTGGGGCGCGTGCCAAGCGCAGAGCCAGCCAGGCCGAAGCGGCCGCGGCCAACACAACGTGCCGTACAGAGCCCGCGGCGGCGCCGAGCGAAAGACCGGGCAGCGGCGAGAGCAGAGGTGCGGCCAGCGCCGCCGCAACCTGCAGCGCCGGCGAACGGAGCCCATACGCCAGGACCATCAGCCCGGCGGCGGCCAACATGAAGAGGAAGAAATCAAATGTCGGAATGGCACGCCCGGCCAGGTCACCGAACAGGCGAGCTTTCTCTTCGTCGTGCAGAGCTTCCCACCAGGCGTGGGTACGGCGGCGAGCGGTCGGCTCGTCTTCGGAGGATATCGGCATGAGCGGAGCCATGATCGGTTACTCCCTGAGCGTGGCAACCAGACGCATCGGGTGGAGCAGCAAATCGAGGGCGGCCGAGATGCTGGGTGCCAGCACATCCGCCGCCATGAGGCTGGCTGCGGCCAACCCCTCCGGCGACACGACCGCAATACCCAACCCCGCGGCGCGCAACATGGCGGCGTCGTTCGCCCCCTGGCCGATCGATACGACGCGCTGCGCGCCGAGCGCAGTCACGAAATCTGCCTTTTGCTGCGGTTCACCGCCTGGCCGCAGGCGGACGGCGGTCAGGTTCAGCACGTGATCGATCTCCGTCTGGCGCCCAAACGTGTCGGCCGTCAGCAAGTGGATGGTCAGCCGGTCGCGCAATTCCGCCAGTTGGCGGCGCACACCGCCGATGAGCTGGCCGTCCAATGCCAGCGTACCGTTGACGTCGAGCACCAGGTGCTCGAGGCGCAGTGGGCCGCGACCAGGAATGTTGACTTCAACTGCCATCGCACTCTCCGCTCGGCGATTATAGCCCAGAGACTGGTGCCCCGGGGTGTATAATGACCGCATGACGGAGTCGGTGGATCGCCTCGGTGCAACCCAGGCCAAGCGCGTGCAGCGCGGGTTGATCCTTGTCGGCGTGCCGGCCGTGCTGATCGTGGCCGGCCTGGCGGTCGGCCTATACTTCCTTTCGCAGAACGAAGCCGCCACGCGGACCGTGCGCGACCTCTTCATTATCGTTTTGGCGCTTGAATTCATGGTGCTGGGCATCGCGCTGGTGGTGCTGCTGGTGCAGCTTTCGCGGTTGATCCTCTTGCTGCAAATGGAAATCCGCCCGATGCTCGAAAGCGCAAGCGAGGCTCTCAACACGGTGCGCGGCACTACCGATTTCCTGAGCGAGAACCTCATCCAGCCGGTGATACAGCTCAACAGCTCGCTGGCCGGCATGCGCAAGCTGTTGGAGATGTTCAGACTGTTTCGCCGATAATCCCGGTCGGCCGGGGGGCCGTCCACCGTACGCACTTCGCCACGTGAGTGAAAGGAGTCGAGCATGTCGGAACGCGATAGCGATCTGGGGGCCTTCCTGGCAGGCGTGTTGGTCGGCGGCCTGGTCGGCGCCACCGCGGCGCTGCTCCTGGCGCCGCAGAGCGGGGAGGAAGCACGCACGATGATTCGCGAGCGCGGCATCGAACTCAAGTCGCGGCTCGAACAGGCGGCTGCCGACGCGAAGGATCGCGCCGAAGACGTGATTCAAGAAGGCAAGCAGCGTGTCGACAGCGCGGTCGATGCGGCCCGCCGCGCGGGGCGCCGCCGCCGCCCGGATGCAGAAAGCGGGACAGTGGTGGAATAGGTTCCGCCTGCGGAACAAACAAGCGAACATGAGAGAATGAGGGCGGGCACCCGGTGGTTTGGGTGCCCGCGATCTTTTGTCTGCATCATGGCGTTGCCATGCAGGGGAGCTGCCAGACCATAGCCTGTGGACCGAGGCGACCGCGGTCGGGTAGCGCAGCTCACACGATTGCTCCGCCTCGCAGCGAGCTCACACCAACGGGACACTCGAAGGGGCCGAGTGCCATCCGCCCACAGTCACGGTCTGAGCACATGCGGAAGTTCACCAGATTGCACTCGGTACGGGGCGGCTCACGGCAGGCGCTGCATCCGGTGAGCGAGTCGGCGGAAGAGAATGACTCCTAAGCACATTGTCCTCATCTCGTACGGTTCGCGGGGCGACGTTGAGCCCTTTATAGCCTTGGGGGCTGGGCTCACCCGCGCCGGCTACGCCGTGCGCCTCGCCGCGCCTCAGGTCTTCGCCGAATTGGCCCAGGCCCACGGGGTCGAATTGCATGCGCTGCCCGGCGACCCGGAGCAACTGGCCCTCAGCCTGACCGATCGGGCGGGCACCAGCTTCCCGCGCCAGGTTGCCCGCATGATAGAGCACGTCTTTCCGCTGGCCGAGGTTGTCCTCACCGCGCTCGAGGCGGCGACAGCCGATGCGAGCGCGGTTGTCCACTCGTTTCTCATGGTCGATGCCGGGCACACCCTGGCTCGCCGCCGCGGGATTCCGGACATCTCCGCCCAGTTCTTCCCCGTGTTCGCGGCCACGTCCGCCTTCCCCGGCGTCGGTCATCCAGATCTTGCGCTTGGTCCTTTGTACCACCGCGCAACGCACGGCATGAACAACGTCGTCTTCCGGTTCGGCGCACGGCTGCTATACTCGCGCCTGCGCGCGGCCCACCCCCATTTGCCGCCGCTCGAAGCGTGGCCTTTCTCCGGGCCGGTCGCGGCGCGCAGCCCTTTGCTCTTCGCCTTCAGCCCGCTCGTTCTCCCGCGCCCCTCCGATTGGCCGGCCAACGTCCACCTCACCGGCTACTGGCCCCTCCCCGCTCCGGCCGGATGGGCTCCGCCCTCGCCCTTGGCGCGATTCTTGGAAGCCTTTCCCGCGCCGGTCTACATTGGTTTCGGTAGCATGCGCAGCCGGAGGATGCCTGCCTTCGTGCAAGCCGCGGTAGAGGCTTTGACCTCGGCTGGTTTGCGCGGCGTGATTGATGCCTCGCCTGCCTCTCTGGCCGGGATTCCATTGCCCGACAGCATCCGCGCCGTTCAGGGCGTGCCGCACGCCTGGCTATTCCCCCATATGCGGCTCATTTTGCACCACGGCGGAGCGGGCACAACCGGGGCTGCACTGCGAGCCGGCGTCCCTTCGGCGGTGCTCCCCTTCTGGGCCGATCAGTTTTTGTGGGCCAAGCGAACGCAGGCCCTAGGCGTGGGCCCCGCCCCTCTGCCCGCCTCGCGCATTACCGCACGCCGGCTGCGAGCGATGCTCGACGACGCCGAGAGCGACCCTGCAATTCGCACACGCGCCTCGGAATTGGGCAACCGCCTGCGGCGCGAAGACGGAGTGGCGGCCGCCATCGAAATCATCCGCCCACTTCTTTGCTGAACGTATGAAATGAGGTGCCTGCACAAGGCGCGGCTTGCCGCTCGATGGCCTCGGCAACGAAGGTGCGCCCGACAAATCCCTCTCCTTCTTCTGCGACAAATCGAACCGCTCACCTGCGGGTCTACGGTATAATCTTCACGAGCGACAGCCAGGTGCGCGTAGGCCTGGCTGCGCGCTGAGGATGCGAAGCGTGGGCGGCGACTCGATCCATTTTGGCACCGACGGCTGGCGCGGCAGAATCGCCGAGGACTTCACCTTCGCCAACGTACGCCGCTGCACCCAGGGCTTCGCAGAATTCCTTCTGCAGCGCGGTCCTGCCGGTCGGGCGGTGGTGGTCGGCTACGATCGACGCTTTGCCTCCGAGCACTTTGCCGCTGCGGCGGCCGAAGTCCTGGCGGCCAACGGTCTGCGGGTCCTCCTGACCGACCGCGAGACGCCCACCCCGGTCATCGCCTATGCGGTCAAGCAGTTGTCGGCCGCTGGCGCCATCAACATCACCGCCTCGCACAACCCGGCCAGCGACAATGGATTCAAGGTACGCGACGAGCACGCTGGCGCGGTCGCGCCGGAGGGTCTCAAGCTGATCGAGGCCGCCATCCCCGCCGACGAAAGCGACGCGCGCCGCATGCCGCTCGAGCGCGCCGTGCGCGAGGGGCTGGTGGAACGCCTTGACGCGCGCCCGGCTTACATCGAGCAGGTGCGGCGCATGGTGGATCTGGAACCCATCCGCCGTGCGGGGCTCAAGGTGGTCTTCGACCCGATGTGGGGCAACGGCGCAGGCTGGATTCCGGAACTGCTGGCCGGCGGCAAGACGGAGGTGGTCGAGATCCATTCGGCGCGCAACCCGCTGTTCCCCGAGATGCTGCGCCCCGAGCCGATCCGGCCCAACGTTGACGTGGGCCTGCAAACGGTCGTGCGCGAACACGCCGATGCACTGCTCATCACCGACGGCGATGCCGACCGGGTGGGCTTCGGCGACGAGCACGGCACCTTCATCAACCAGCTCCAGGTCTACGGGCTGCTGGCGCTCTATTTGCTCGAGGTGCGCGGCCAACGCGGCCCGATCGTCAAGACACTCTCCACCACCTCGATGCTCGAAAGGTTGGGCGAACGCTATCACGTGCCCGTCTTTCAAACCGGGGTGGGGTTCAAGTACGTCGCGCCCAAAATGATCGAGACGGATGCCATGATCGGCGGCGAGGAATCGGGGGGCTTCGCCTTCCGTGGACATGTCCCGGAACGGGACGGGATTTTGGCCGGGTTGTTCCTGCTGGATATGATGGTTCGGCTCCAGCGCCGACCGTCGGAGCTGCTGGCCTTTCTTTTCGAGCAGGTGGGTGCCGAGTACTTCTACGACCGCGTGGACCGCCCAATGCCACTCGCCGATCGCGATGCGGCGCGCGCGCGCGTGGCGCAGGTCGCGCCCGACATCCTGGGCGGCCTGCACGTGACCGGCCGCGACACGAGCGACGGGTTCAAGTTCTCACTCGACGACGGCGGCTGGCTGTTGGTGCGCTTCTCGGGGACCGAGCCGATCGTGCGTGTGTATTGCGAAACGCGCCACAAGGACCGCGTGGCGGCGCTGCTCGAGGACGGCTTACGGCTTGTCGGACTCCCCGCCTGACGCGCGGCGAGAGTGGCGTGCCGCGGCCCCGCCCGAGCGAGGCTATGCGGGGCTGACCGACACCCACTGCCACCTGGAGGCTGCCGCTTTCGATGGCGATCGGCTGGCGGTCGTCGAGCGGGCTCGCGCCGCGGGCGTCACGCGCATGCTCGTGCCGGGGACCGATCTTGAGTCGAGCGCACGCGCCGTGAGGCTTGCGGCCGAGGTCGAGGAGGTGAGGGCCGCGGTGGGTGTGCATCCGCATGCGGCCGAGACGTGGAACCGGCACGCCGAACGCACGCTGCGCGAGCTAGCCGGTCAGGCGGGAGTGGCGGCTATCGGCGAGATCGGCCTCGACTACTACCGCATGCACTCATCGCGGGAGGCTCAGCGCGAAGCCTTTAGGGCCCAGCTCGAATTGGCCGGCGAGCTGCGGCTGCCGGTGATCGTGCACATACGCGCGGCGCTCGAGGACACGCTGGAGGCGCTCAGCGAATGGAGCGCCGCCGCGCGCGGCGAACCGCGGCGGGGTGTCCTGCACGCTTTTGGGGGTGAGGCTGCGGCTGCAGCCTGGGCCACGGCGCGCGGATGGTGCCTCGGCATCGGCGGGGGCATTACGTACGCCGCCTCCGGGCCATTGCGCGAGATGGTGCAGGACGAGGCGCTTATGGGCAGCGTGATGCTCGAAACCGACTCGCCCTATTTGCCGCCCGAGGGCCGGCGCGGTCGGCGCAATGAGCCGGCGCTGGTCGCGCTGGTGGCCGAACGCCTGGCGGCCGCGAGTGGGATGGAGATTGAGCGGGTGATCGCGCTCACTCGCCGCACCGCGCAGTCCTTGTTGAGGTGGGAATCGGCGTGAGCCAGCCTTCGTTCTTCGAGAT
>JAPLGX010000195.1 GCA_026389925.1 Chloroflexota bacterium | reverse complement strand
GATGGATACGACCCGAGGCAGCTCGTCCGCACTCGCCCGACCTACGAGATCGTCGCCAGCCGTATTGTGCGCGTGGAACGGAAACCGCGGCCCGGCGCCGGCGCGCTGTGCTGCGGGCACGCCAGGCCCGACTGAGAGTGTCAGGGCGGAGGGTCCCCTGGGCGCGGGGATCTTCCGCCCTGATTGAACCTTTCCAATTCTCTCGCCTCCCCCTCTCGCCTGGCCCCGCAGGCGGCGGCCGCCGTCCCATCCCAGGGACGGAACGTGAGCACCGCACAGCAGGAGCCGGGAAGCGAGGCCAGAACATGAAGAATCACATGCAAAGCCCGCGCGGCCGGCGGCATCTAACCAGGTCGCGGGGGCATGCACGACTGCTATCATCCGTTTGTTCAAACTCCGATATTCGCGACGCACCTCCCGGAAATCCATCTCGGCATCCTACTCCTCCCATCACTTGCCTTGATCGGCCGCAGGACCCGCACCAGGCCCGGTCGCATTGCCGCGCCAGCGGATCTCTTTGCGCGCCTCTGCCAAGGCACTCTCGCCATCATTTGAACCACCCTCATCAGCCAGTCCAATCAGGTTTGTAGAGGCGAACAGGAAGCCCATCCTTCGTTATCGGCATCCGTTCTGCCTCCGCAACTGCCCCGTCCCATTGTGTTCTCGTCTTCGCCCGCGCTCAGCGGCCGGAGGCGCAACGACAGCTGGAAAACCAACGATAGAAGCCCAAGTCCCCAACGTTTGCCAGACACCTATCCGCCCACCTCACGAAAGGAGGTCAACCACACGATCCCCCCACCCGCCTACCAAGAAAGGAGGCGCACAATGACACACGACGCTCACTCGCAGGAGCAGCAGCGCCTGCGCACGACAGGGGAGAATCAAAGTCGCAGATCGAGTGGATCTGCGTCATCCTTCTCAAACTGTAGACCTCCGGGCTGGCAGCCTGGAGGTCTCCGTTCCACTCCACGGGGCTTACCCCGACGTACTGCAACCCCGACCGGGCTCGTGCCTGTTCCTTTTCGCGTGGTTCTTCCACCGCGGACTTGCTGGGATGGGGCTTTCGGCTAGCACAGGTGTCTGGCCTCATTGCCCAAAGGGGATATTGGGGCGCGCTTGCAGGAGTTGCGGCGGCTTTATCCTGACGTGTATGAGGAGTCTCAGAAGGTCCGGCTGACCGCCCTGAGCGCGATTTTCGAGCGCATGTTTGCAGTGGCGAGGAAGCGCAAGCTGCTCCGGCCCGGGCTGAACAGGCGAATCATCGAGGCGGTGTTCTCCGAGCTGGTGGTCGGCTTCTTCGACAAACCCGCGCTTGCCTCGCTGGGTGTCTCCAACTACGAGCTGTCCCAAGTTGTGACAGGTCTGCTGTTGCACGGGATGCTGCGCGGCGAAACTCCAGCGACACCCCCAGGGGAAGGCGCCCCTTACCGATCACGGGCAGACGAGGCGGACGAAGGCACGCATGAGGCGCAGAACCCAGTTCTTGCTCGACGCGGACCTCCTCGGGTTGCTGGCCGCAGTGACAAGTTCAACGGTTCTCGAGCACTCAGCTTCAGCGGGGGACCCACACTCGAGATACATGTTGCACATGGTTCACGGAGTTACGGGAGTTCTGTTGACCCTGGGTGTCTTCGTCCACATCACGCTCCACCTCCCCTGGGTGAGAAGACAAATTCGAGCGCTGATCCACCCGCCCTTGCAGGGGATGCGGCACGTGCGCCACGGCATGTTCCAGCGGAGCGATCGGCCTCCCCAGAAAGCCTGCCTCGGTGGCTCCTGCACAAGATTAGACCGCGCTGCAGATGCGGGATGTCGGCGATGCCGAGGGCAACATTGCCCCCTTCGGAAGCACGAGGCGGGGCCGGCGCCTCGCCGCGCAAGGACTTCGACCTCTCCCTCCAGCCGTCAATACATGAGGCACCCCGGGGCCCGGGCTACGGTTCCCCAATCTAAGCCGACACGCAAGCCAGCACCTTTGTTCCTATTACGCCCCCGATCGCATGCGATTGGCAGCAAGAACGTTTGCCGCCCCTCCTCCAAACACTTCTGGAGACAACCGGATGCCCGCAGAAATGAGCCGCTGCTCAAACATCGGGCGCCTGCCCGTGGGCTGGAATTCACCCAGAACGCCGCCGTCCTGCCCCACTCCGCTCTCCCCGAACCTGAATAGTTCGTTGAGAACCACCATGTCCCCCTCCATCCCGACCACCTCGGTGATGGAGGTCACTTTGCGGCAGCCGTCGCGTAGGCGGGCGATTTGGACGATCAGGTCGATCGAGGAAGCGATCTGCTCGCGCACGACGCGCAATGGCAGGCTCAGACCAGAAAGGAGCACCAGGGTCTCAAGCCGCGAGATCGCGTCCCGCGGCCGGTTGGCATGCAGCGTTGTGAGGGAACCGTCGTGGCCGGTGTTCATCGCCTGCAGCATGTCCAGGGCCTCGCCGCCGCGTACCTCGCCGACGACAATCCGGTCTGGCCGCATGCGCAATGCGTTGCGCACGAGATGGCGGATGGTAACCTCTCCCTTGCCATCCGCATTGGGCGGCCTGGCCTCCAACCGAAAGACGTGCTCCTGGTGTAGTTGGAGTTCAGCCGCGTCCTCGATGGTCAGGATCCGCTCCTGTTCGGGGATGAACTCGGAGAGCACATTGAGAAGGGTGGTCTTGCCTGATCCAGTCCCTCCTGAAACGAGGATGTTGAGGCGGGCCAGGACGCAGGCCTTGAGGAACTCCGCCATGTTCCGTGTCAGCGTGTCCAGCTGCACCAGGTCCTCGACCGAGAGTTTCTTGCGCGAGAACTTGCGGATCGTCAGGCCCGGGCCGTCGATTGCCGCGGGAGGGATCACCGCATTCACCCGCGAGCCGTCCGGCAGGCGCGCGTCAACCGTCGGGCTGTCAGCATCGATCCGCCGTCCCAACGGCAGGATGATCCGGTCAATCAAGCGTAGGACCGCCTCCTGGTTTGGATAGACAATCTCGCTCCGCGTGAGTTTGCCCTTGCGTTCAATGTAGACTGCCCTCGCGCCGTTGATCATGATTTCGGACACGGTGGGATCATCGAGCAGGGGTTGGATTAACCCGTAGCCGAGGACCCCGTCGAGCACTTCACGAAGGAGTGCGTCACGCTGGATGGCGGGCAGCAGGGCTTGCGAGTGGCTGTACGCCTCCTCCAGCAGGCGGCGAACGGCATTCTCATCGGCAAGCGGCTGCGGGGAGGACTCGAGTGCCTGAGTCACCTGCTCGATCAACCACTGCCTCAGGCGCGTGAGGATCTCGGGAGGCACGAGAATCTGGTCGCCCTTATCGCTGCTCATGAGACTCTCCGCTCCCTTCCACCGGAATCACCCACAACACGTGGTTTCGGGCAACCGCGACGAAGGGCACGGACCGGTTGCCTTCCGGCTCGGAGATGGTCGCGCTGGTTACAGCGACAAAAGGCGTTGGCTGGTTCAGCTCGTCGCTGAGGCGGTGCTCCGGGTGGACGTGCACCATCCCCTCGATACGTCCGTGTGTGGTTTGGATTACGACCCTGGTTGGGATCTTGTGCACCTGCTCGGTGAACCGCTTGCCGCGATCGTCGATTTCAACTGCCATGCAGACCTCCTTTGGACGCCACGTGCCGAGCCCTACCTGTTCCACTGGCCCCAACTGCGCCGGCCGCGCATAGAGTGGCACCGGCAGGAGACCGGCGAACAAGTCGCGGCCTTCCCCCACATTAGCGGCACTCCCCCGCCCGCCCGGCCGGCCAAAGTTCCATGACAACATTCGACGTAGTCGCTGCGAGGTTGGCCGCATTGCCTTCTCCGGTGCACGTTTTGAAGGCCCAACTCGAAGAGGAACGCAAACCAGAGGATCATCGGTTGATGCCCAAGTACGTTGCGCCGGTGCGGCAGGTCGAACGGCAATGGCCTTGGCGACTGTCGCCTCTCCCGCTCGGTGCGTGATGCCCTACAACGACCCACGCCTCACACGCCCATTGCCAGGAAGGCCTCGGTGACATGCGGATCGAAGTGCTTGCCTGTCTGCTCGCGGATGTAGGCGAGAGCCTTCGCCTCTGGCCATGCCGCGCGATAGGGGCGGTCGGAACGCAGTGCGTCCCACACATCGATGATCGCAAAGACGCGCGCCGCGAGCGGGATCGCTTCACCGGCCAGCGCGCGTGGGTACCCCGTGCCATCCCACTTCTCGTGGTGGCAGTACGGGATATCGAGCGCGCGCGCCAGGTACTCGATCGGTGAGAGCAGTTCGTAGGCAAGCGCCGGGTGCCGGCGCATGAGCACCCATTCCTCGTCCGTCAGCGGGCCAGGCTTGAGCAGGATGTGGTCCGGCACACCCATCTTGCCGATGTCGTGCAAGAGAGACCCACGGTGGATGTGCACCAGCGCCTGCTCATCGAATCCCATCGCGCGTGCCAAACGCTCGGTCACCTCCGTCACCCGCTGGGTGTGACCCTCCGTCTCCTTGTCGCGCAGATCGAGCGCGCGGGACCAGCCATCGATCGTCGCTTCATAGGCCATCGTCAGGTCGGTGTTCGACCGCTGCAGGCCTTGGAACAGGCGACCGCTGTCGACCGCTACCGCGGCCTGCCCGGCCAGCGTCGCGAGATACTCCTCCCACTCGCGATCGATGGTGAAAGGCTTCCGCCCGAACACTTCGAGCACTCCGTTGACCTCGCCTTTGGCGACAAGCGGCATGGCGTAATAGGAGACAAAGCCCTCCTCGGCGAAGAGGGGCGCACGGGTAAACTCGCCGGGAAAAGTGCGAAGATCATCGACTCTCACCGCCTGGCGTGATGCAGCCGCTTTGCCTGCCTGCCCCTGACCGAGGCGCAGTCGCGTGTATTCGAGCGCTCGGGTGCGGAAGCCACGCGAGGCAACGTGCTCGAGCTGAAGTGATTGCGGCTCGAGGAGCAACACCTGCGCAGCTTCGACGCCGAGCTGTCCGGTCACCTGGTCGAGGAGCACCGCCAGGGTGACTTTGATGTCCAGGCTGCTCACGATCGCGTTGTCGATCGCGCGCAGGCTTTGCAGGCGCTCGAGCTGTCGCTCCAATTGCAGTTCCACGGCCTCCCGCGCGCGCCGTGTGCGCAGCGCCCCGATGCCGTACGCCAGATCTTCGGCCATCTCTTCCAGGAGCTTCACCTCCTCCTCGCTTTCAAACGCGCCGAGATCTCCGGAACAGATGATGAGCGCCGCGAAGGCTGCGCCAGGCGCAGACTCGAGCGGCAGGACAATGGCCGAAGTGCTCTCACGCCCGAGTTGTGTCTCGCTCAAGCCGGGATGGAATGGAGACGCACTCAGGTCCTCGACGATTTGGCGGCTTGCACTGCGGATGGCCTCGCCGACCGGGTTCT
>JAPLGX010000117.1 GCA_026389925.1 Chloroflexota bacterium | reverse complement strand
GATCCAGTGCCGGCCCAGGCGGCGCGCGGCGACGCCGGTCGTGCCGGTGCCAAAAAATGGATCGAGCACGACCTGGCCCAGGCTCGAACTGGCCAGCTTGCACGCGGTAGAGCAGGGGCTCCGGCTTCTGGGTCGCTGGGGCCTTTGCGCCCTCCAGCCGCAGCCGCTCGCGCCCCGAGCAGATGGGCAGCTGCCAGTCGG
The DNA here is from genome assembly GCA_026389925.1 of Chloroflexota bacterium. Taxonomy (GTDB): domain Bacteria; phylum Chloroflexota; class Anaerolineae; order Anaerolineales; family RBG-16-64-43; genus RBG-16-64-43. Next base: position 1,805 of record JAPLGX010000117.1, on the reverse strand, counting down.
AGCGCGTTTGCAGGCCCTCGTCGAGCGATTTCATTGCGTGGGGGTCGAAGGTGTAGGGGCCCCTTTTCCTTTTGCGCCCAGAGCAGCGTCTCGTGCGCGTTGGTGAAACGCACCCCGCGGAAATTGGGCATGGGGTTGGTCTTGACCCACAGCACGTCATTGAGGTTCCAGAAGCCGAGGTCCATGAGGATCGCCCGGACCCGGTAGATGTTGTGATACGAGCCGATGACCCACAATGTGCCGCTGCGCTTGAGGACCCGCCGGCAGGCGCCGAGCCACTCGCGGGTGAACGGGTCGTAGGCCGCGAGGTCCGGGAACTGATCCCAGGCGTCCGCCACGGCCTCCACTCGCGTGCTGTTGGAGCGCCACAATTCCTGGCGCAGCTGCAAGTTGTAGGGTGGGTCGGCGAAGACCAGGTCGACGGATTCCGCGGGGAGCTGCGGGAGGAGGTCGAGGCAATCACCCTGGAGCACCTGATCGAGCGGCAAGCCGGGCGCGGCCACGTTACCCGCCGCCGATGCCTTTGAGCAGCGAGCCCACGCCATAGGCCACGGCGCCGGCCAAGCCTCCGACCACGAGCATTTCGAACCCGCTGCGCAGGGGATTGAGGCGGGTGACGAGGACCTTGGCGGCGCCCAGCCCGAAGAGCGCGAGCACCGACATGCCGAGCGAGACGAAGAACCTCGCCTGCGGGGCGATGGGGACGAACAGCCCGACCAGATATACCATGAGCGGCACCGCGCCGGCCACGACGAACGAGACGAACGTGGCCAGGGCGCTCAAGTGCGGCTTGCGTTCATCCGGCATGAGGCCCAGCTCTTCCACCATCATTGCGTCGACCCACAGCTTCGGATCGCGTGATTTGATCTCCACCATGCGCGCCGCATCCTCGTTCGAGTATCCTTGCTGGCGGTAGAGCTCGTAAAGCTCGGCCTTCTCGCCCTGCGGGTAGTGCTCCACCTCCCAGGCCTCGCGCTGGCGTTCGCGGTCGTAGTATTCCTTCTCGCTCTTGGCCGAAAGAAAGGCGCCGGTAGCCATCAAGAACCCGTCGGCGAATTGGTTGGCCAGCCCGAGGATGAGGACGACATGCGCGCCCAGCTTGGCGCCGGCCACCCCGCTCACCACGGCAAAGGTGGTGATGATGCCATCCAGCCCGCCGTAGACCATGTCGCCGATGTACTGATGGCTGGCGCCGCCATGCCGCTCCTGCGCGGCCTGTGCGATGCGCGCGGGATCGTGAGCCGAGGCGGACAGGGTGGCATCGCCGCGGGCGAACCCCTGGCGGGCGTCTTCAAGTCGTTTCGAGATGCTCATCGTCCCTCAGCCTGGCGCACCGGTGGCTAAAGATTGAAGCGGATGGTCAAGATATCGCCGTCCTTGACCGGATAGTCCTTGCCCTCTAACCGCAGTTTGCCTTTGGCTCGCGCCTCGGCCATGCTGCCCAGCGCGGTCAGATCGTCGTAGTGCACCACCTCGGCGCGGATGAAGCCCTTGAGCATGTCAGTGTGAATCTCGCCGGCGGCCTCGGGCGCGAGAGCCCCGCGGCGCACGGTCCAGGCACGCACCTCGTCCTCGCCGACGGTGAAAAACGACAGCAGCCCGAGAAGATCGTAGGAGAGGCGAATGACGCGGTTGAGGCTCGGTTCGCTGATGCCGTATTCCGCGAGAAAGACCTGGGCTTCCTCCGCCGGAAGCTGTGCAATTTCCATTTCGATCTTGCCCTGCAGCCCGACGAAAGCCATGTGCGGATACGTGTCAGCGATTTCGGGCGGCGACTGCCCTTCGCCCAGGTTCCACACTACCAA
>JAPLGX010000449.1 GCA_026389925.1 Chloroflexota bacterium | reverse complement strand
GTCAGCGGAACCCATCGCGGGAGAGCGCCCAAGGGTTTGGGGAATAGGTAGTTGAGCTGCAAGTACACCGGCACACACAGCCAGCCGGCCGTGCGGAAGACAAATGGACTGAGCCAGATGTGCGAGTGCGACAGCCCTGCGCCGGCGCTGATCCACAGTGCGGTGAGGTAATTGAAGGTCACCAGCGCCGTGCGCTGCGCTGCTCGCGGGCGGACCGCAAGCAATGCGAAGGTTCCGGTGCCCCAAAACAAATAGGTCAGCCACCAAATGTACAACAGCCGCGTGCGGACCTCCGCTGGAGTTGGACCCGGCATGACCCACTCCAGGGCAAACCGTTCGCCCTGGCGGTCGACAACCAGCGGTATGCGATCGCCGGGGTGCGCGTTGAGCAGCACCTGCTGCCGCAGATCACCGTCGAATTGGGCCATCGAGACAGCCCCGATTCGAACCAGTTGATCGCCGAGGCGCAGCGGCGAGTCGCCATTCGTCTGTCGATACAGGGCGGTCACCTTCCCGCCCACCTCCCAGTACATGCCGGAGTACGGCAACACAAAGAAGAAGGCGTAGGTGTAGAGCAGGAGCAGGGCCATGACCACGACGGGCAGGGCGTTCTCGAGCACAAGGACCAGGCGAGGGTGAGCGGTCTTCATCAGGAATTCGGATCCGCAGCCGCGCGGCAGATGCGTGCTCGATGGCCACGGTGTAATGCGGTCATGAGGTCAATCCACGCGCCGCGGTTCCTCGGGCGCAATCAGGCCGAGCTGACGCGCACGGGCGACCGCTGCCGGTCGGCTGCGAACCTCGAGCCGCAGATACGCTCCGGAGAGCAGGTTGCGCAGGGTGGAATTGGCGACGCCCAGCTTGCGCGCGATCTGGGCCGTGGTCAAGTCGGGATAGGCCGCACACAACGAGAGCACTTCCCGTTGGCGAACGGTGAGGGCCGGGCCGTTCGAGCCCGCAGGAGCACTCAGGGCTTGCTGCGCGTAATGGCTGAAGTAGATTCCGCCCGCCGCGATGGTCTTGATGGCGCTCGACAGCTCGTGAATCGCCTCGCGGTCATCCTTGAGAATGTAACCGCTGACGCCGGCCTCGACCAGCGCGCGGATCAGCGCGCGCTCGGCATGCATCGAGATGACAAGGATCGCCGTATCCGGGAATTCTTGCAGCAAAGCTGGCGCCTCATGCAGGATCGGATAAAGGTTGGGGTTGTCAGGCGAGGTGGGGACTGAGACATCCAGCACGAGAACGTCCACCGCGTGCCGCCGCAGCATCTCCTCCAGATCTCGGCCGTACATGGCGGAGGCCACAACCTCGATGTGCGGGTCGTGCTGCAAGCGGAAGACGTAACCGTCGATGATCGAAAGATGATCTTCCAGGAAGGCCACGCGGGTCGGGTTGGTCATTGGGTCCCCCTGCCCAAAGAATAGCAGAAAGGTGACGGCTCGGGCAAGTCCGGCGCGGACGTTCGAACCCGTCTCGGCCGCTTGTCGGCCGGTGCCGGCTGAGACGGCCTGCACGTGGGGGGACCCGCTCAATGAGATTGAAGCGGTCGTCCGCCGCGCGGGCGAGCTGCGCTCTGCTTGGGGGGCAACGGCCGGGAGGCATTCTCTCTGCCTCTGGTATAATGCGCGGGTGTGGGCGGCTAGCTCAGTCGGTTAGAGCG
>JAPLGX010000360.1 GCA_026389925.1 Chloroflexota bacterium | reverse complement strand
TCGGAGGCGTCGTCGTAGAAGTAGTAGTCGGTGCCGGTGACCTCGGAGGTAATCCGTAGCATCAGGTCATATCGGCGGCTGCCGTCGCCAGGGGTTGTCCGGTAGAGGATGACAAGACGGTCTCCAACCTTGTACTGGCTGTATTGAGGCTGCACCCAGAGCACTCCTGGCTCGACAGGCACCATGCCGTCGCTCACGGAGAAACTCGTGAGAAACGCTCCCGTGAGGCCGGCTGCCCGAGCCGACGCCTGCCAAGTACCGACGGGCGCGCCGGCGTCCAGCAACTGGCTGATCGAGAAGGCGCCAGCGTCATCGGTCTCGTTGTTGAAGACGACCGGCGGGGCGCTGGGCCTCTGGAGCGTCGTTGTCACCGAAGCGCGGAGCGGGAACCGCACTCCGATGATAGTGAGTGCTTCGCCCTTGCGGTAGGCGGATTTGCTGGCCTGGAGGAGGGGAGCATAGGCACCTCCGACCGACACGGAGATTATTTTCGTTTTGGCAGTGTTGGCCACCAGCAGCAGATTGTCCTGGTCCGCGGACAGTTGCACGCGCGCCGTGCCGGGATTGACGCCCGAGATGAACCCAGCCGTAGCGGCACAGCGCAGCGACACCCCCACGGTGAGGCCAGCGTCTGCGGCGCTCACCGAAACCGACCGGCGACTCAGCTCGACGGTGCGTTCCTGCGACGCCGCCGTCATCACGGCGTCGATGGTCGCTTCGCCGACGTCCTTGACGATCTTCTTGGCGACCGTCTTGAGAATCTTGAAAACGACATCGCGGAGGACCGGGACCTTATCAAGATCGACTTTCAAGCCAGCCGCAGACCAAATGGTGAACAGCGTTTCATAGACGACGTCGGCTGCAACCTTCGAACCGGTCACGGCAATCATCCGACCATACACGGCCAGACCCGTCTGAGCGCCCGTATTGACGGTCGGCGCCGTAGGAGCCACCTCCAAGGAATCGAGCAAATTCGGTCCGCCGTACTCGATCGAGATCTGCGTGAGCAGGCTCGTCCAGTTGGCCATGACTACGGCGACAGTTAGTGTGGGTAGGACAAAAGTGAGTGTGGGTGCACCGACCGTGGCACAGGTGACCGGATTCAGGCAAGAAACGAAGGCCACGCCGAGGGCGGCGTAATTGGCGATCATGATAGCCTGGACCGGCTTTCGCATCGCGTCCCGGATCTGCCTGAGCGACTCCAGGCGACGCTCCTCGGGAAGGAGGCATTGCTCGTTCAATTGCGGGGCGGCCGCATACCTAGCGGCCGCCTGCATGTTCCGCACCGCTGTCTGGAGGACATCGTCGCCGCCGGCCAGGAGAGTCTCGGTGACTCGCAGGGCGTTGAGGTCGAAACGGGACTGGACGATCGAACCGTCGGCCTGAGGGATATCGAACACGAAGGGCCGATTGGCTACAGCATCGGCGACCATCTTCTCCAGGATCTGGCGCCCTGCGGTGTTGAGCGCTTCCAGTTGCTGGGCGGTCTGCAACTCGCCAGCCTGCCGCAGAAGCTGAATCTGCGCGTCAGAGAGGCGGCGATTCCACGTCAGAAGAACTTGGCCCGGGGCGGAGGTGAGATCGGGCGGCCTGCTGAAGTTCAAGCGCTCTTGGGCACACACTTCGCGCTGATCGACAAGCACGCAGACGCGGGCTGGGCCGGTGTACCAGGTGCCCTGCGAATCGGGGACCAATGGGGGAGCCATGACGATCAGCTCTCCATCGGT
>JAPLGX010000332.1 GCA_026389925.1 Chloroflexota bacterium | reverse complement strand
GCCTCCGAACGTGTGCTGGGCGCATGGTCCTGGCCGCGCGGTGCAGGGGGCAGGGCGCGCGAGGGCGTCCGGCGGCTTGCGGCGGGTATCCACCTTTCGGGGTGGACGCTGCTGGTGCTCGCCGCGTTTCTCTGCGTCGCGGTCATTCGTCTGGTGCGGCTGGACCTGGTCGCGCCGGAAATGACCAGCGACCACGCCGAGAAGTTGCTGGATGTGATGGACATCCTCCGCGGGACCTTCCCCATCTACTTCCCGCGCAACACCGGGCGCGAGTTTCTCCAGTTCTATCTGACGGCATTCATCACGCGCCTGGGCCCCGGTCTATCGTTTATGTCGCTGAAATTAGGGACGGCCCTGGCCGGCGTGGCCATGCTGCCTTTCGTGTATTGGCTCGGCCGCGACCTCTTCGACCGGCGCGTCGGGCTCTTGGCGCTGTTCATGGTGGGCATCGGCTACTGGCCCAATGTGATCAGCCGCATCGGCCTGCGCTTCCCGCTCTACCCGTTGTTCGTTGCGCCGGCGATGTACTTTCTTCTGCGCGGGCTGCGAGGCGGGCGGCACAGGGATTATCTCTGGGCGGGGATTGCGCTGGGGCTGGGCCTTAACGGCTACTCGCCGGCACGCATCCTCGTCTTCGTGATGGCGATGGCCGTTGCCGTTTTCTCGCTGCACGAGGCGTCGCGCGGTCGGCGAGCCTGGGCCTGGGGCGGTTTGGGTGCCTCAATCATCCTGGCGGCCGTGATCGCTCTTCCGCTGATGCGCTATGCGTTCGACAACCCGGACCTGTTCTGGGGCAGGACGTTCACGCGTCTCGGGCAGGAGGAGTTGCCCTACGTCCAGAATCCGCTCGTCATCCTTCTGACGAACGGCCTTCACTCGCTGCTCATGTTCAACTGGTACGGAGGCGATGCGTGGATCCTGGGCGTTCCAGGCCGGCCGGCGTTGGATGCCGTGAGCGCGGTGCTCTTTGCGTTCGGCGCATTCTTCCTGCTCGCTCGGTATGTGCGCCGGCGGAAGTGGGAGGACCTGGTCGTGATGCTGGCCATCCCCATGCTGCTCCTGCCCTCGACCCTGGCGCTGGCCTTCCCTGGAGAAAACCCTGCCCTCAATCGCTCGGCTGGAGCCATTCCTTTTGTCTTCTTATTGCCGGCCTTTGCGATCACCGTCCTGCTAGATTCGCTCCGCCGTCAATTCCACCGGCGAACTTTCGGTTGGGCGGCCGGGGCGCTGGTCGCTCTGGCACTTGCCGGTTCGCTGGCCCAGAACATCGATCTCACCTTCGTCCGCTATGTCGAGCAATACCGCCATGCAGCTCAAAACGCATCTGAGATCGGCGCCCTGATCGATGATTTTGCCCACTCGGTGGGCCGCTACGATGAGGCGTATGTCGTCCCGCACGTCTACTGGGCCGATACACGGCTGGTGGGTATGTATGCGGGCGATCCGGCCCGCGACTACGCGATTACCCTGGACGCATTGGCAACCCTCGACCCGGCCGGGAGGCCGCTGTTGGTTGTCTTCCACCGCGACGATGAAGAAACGCTGCATCTATTGGAGTCGCGCTTCCCATCCGGACGGGTAGACCGGTATACTTCGCGCATTCCCGACCACGATTTCTTGTTCTACTTCGTGCCGGGTGCGGCCGTGCCGTAGGCGGGCAGCGCTGGGGGCGGGGCCTGGCAACGCCTCATCGGCTGCGAGGCGACAGCCACCTTCACGGCGCAGTGCGTCGGCAGCGAGGTCGCCGCAGGCAAGGACGCGGCGAGGGCAGAGGCAAACTGGCCAGCGACCTATGACGATCCCAACCCAATTCGAGCCTGAGGGCAGCACACCCAGCAGGGTGCCGCCTGGCGATGGCCAGGGAGAGGCGCCGCACTCGACCGGCGCGGGGGAAATCCGGGTGAGGGGAAAACGCTGGTCGGCCGCTTTCGAGGCGTTGCTGCTTGTCCTCATTCTGATTGGGGTTGCCTTTCGCTTCAGTTGGTCGAACTGGAACGAGGATGCCGATCTTCACCCCGACGAATACGGGTTGACCAGCACCCTTTCCCAGCTGAGCGTGCCCACCTCGTTTGCGGAATACCTCAACACCCGCCTCTCGCCGCTCAGCCCGTACCAGAAGTATGACCTGCAAGGTCGTCCCACCGAACTCGGGCCCGATAACCGGATGCGCTGGGGTCAGTGGCCCATCACCCTGGTGCGGGTGACGGCGGAATGGTCCGGCAACACCGACTACCGCGACCTGCGCCTGTGGGGGCGTTCGCTCTCGGCGCTCGCCGACACGCTGGGGCTGCTCATCATCTTCCTCATCGGCGCGCGGCTGTACGGCCGGCGGGTGGGCCTCTTGGCCGCCGCGCTCAGTGCGCTGGCGGTGATGCAGATTCAGCAGTCGCACTTCATGTCCTCCGACAATTTCGCGCTGCTGTTCT
>JAPLGX010000358.1 GCA_026389925.1 Chloroflexota bacterium | reverse complement strand
TCGGCGAGGCGTAAGCTCCATTGAAGTATACAAGCGGAGCCCCCATGCGCAACTCGCCCACCTCTTCGACATGCCCCACGACAATCCGGTGCGTGCCGGCCGTAACGGCTTGCACAACCCGCACTTCCATCGTGGCCAATGCGCCCTCCACGAGCGGCACACCCAACCGTCCTCGACGCCAAACCCCCACCTCAAACCGCCGTCGTTCGGCATCGGCCTCCGCGAAGGTTAGCGCGATCTCCTTCTGCTCCGCCGCGAGGATCGACACCCCGAAGGTCCCTGCCCGATCGACCCATTGAGCCGTGTCGCTCCCTCCACTCAGCACCGCCAGGATCATGCCCGGCTCGAGCGAGACAGAGGTGAGCGAACTGACCGTCATGCCGCGCCGCGCGCCCGCGACTTCCGCAGCCACGATGCCTATCCCGCTCGTCCAGCGGCGCATGGCTTCACGTAGGCCTTCCCCATCGTGTGTCATCCACGTCACCTCGTTCTGGGCATGATATCTGCCCGCCGCACCCGGGTCAAGATGCACGACCCTTTCGGGCATCTACCTTCACGGGACACTCCCGCCGCTCCTCATCGCCGTCGCACATCGGGCGTGGCATCGCCCTACTTGACGCACATCTACCCCCGCGATAGACTGCCCATTCCGAGATGAGTGGGCTGGAACACAATCGACGCCGAATCCTTGGCTATTCATCATGCGTTTTGGACAATCGTGGCCTCCACTGCTGGCCGAGTGTGGGTCGGCATCTCGAAAGGTTATCCGTCCAGTCCGCTGGCGCCGGCCGGCAATTGGCGACGAGCATCGATTCGGGCAGTCGACTCTCTCCCTTACTAGCCTCCCGAGGCGTGTCCCCCTCTGGGTGAATAGGTGCCCAACATGCCCGCGCAGCCCGAGATTGACATTCGTCAGCATTCAGCTCAAACGCGTTCGCGCATGGTGCGATTCGGGCTCATTCCTGATCGTTGTCCTTGCCGTGCTTCTTGTGGCTGCAGTCTATGGGCTCCCTGCGGCCGGTGTGGGCGCATTGTGTCTGGCCGGCGGATTGCTCGCCATCGCGGCGGTCGCGGGGGTGTTGTGGCTTATCCGATTCATCGTGATGCGAGCGGGCTACGATGAGTGAACCTTCCCATGTCGAGCGTCTGGCCGGGCTCACGTGCCGAGTATGGCCCGCCATATCGCAGCCGGCGGCAGGGCTCGCCCCCCACTTGCATGGGTTGGGCGCAGACGAGAATGCGATGGCGGTCTTTGGGCCCGCGCTGCCTGGCCCTCTGATGGTCCTCTCACCGCGCGCGCCGTTCGTCGTGGTCCTTGGCGGCAACCCCTGGCACACCCAGCCGGCTCGTGGCACCTGGCCTCTCCTAGAGGATTTCGACGAATCCAACGCGCACATGGCCGCTCTTCTCGAGGCTTCCCGTGCCCAAGGTCATCTCGCGCACCCCCTACCCATCGTTGGCTTCAGTCAGGACGCGCCCGCGGCCGACGCACTCGCCATCCACCATCGCCCCACGCTTGGCGGGCTTGCTCTCCTCGCCGGCTCCCTGCCACATCCATCCAGACCTCCGCGCGCCGATCAGCCTCTAAGCGGGTTGCCGACCTTTGTCGCGCACG
>JAPLGX010000163.1 GCA_026389925.1 Chloroflexota bacterium | reverse complement strand
TGGAGGGGGAGATCCGGATCCTGGAGCCGGGCGTGGTGGCGGTGATCCCGCCGAACGTACTGCATTCGGGAAGGGCCCTGACCGCGTGCCGGCTCATCGACGTCTTCCACCCTGTCCGGGAAGACTACCGCTCGTAGCGGTGGCGTCGCGGGCTTTCCCTGCCAGCCGCGGCGGGGCGCGCCACCTGCTTCGCGCATCGCCGCTTGGCCCGGCTGAGGGGACAGCGCCCGCAACTGGCGCTCCTGCCTCGATCCGCACGGCCGCTCCGCTTTCAGCAACGCGCTGGGGCCGCTAAGTTGGCTGTGATGCTGTGACGGGGCGTGGCGCAGACCGGTAGCGCGCCTGGTTTGGGACCAGGAGGTCGCGGGTTCGAGTCCCGCCGCCCCGACTGAGAGAAGCGAAAGCCCGGAGCGGATCGACGAAAGAGCAGAACGAGTTCACAAACCAACCAGGAGGTGACGCATGAGGAACAAGGGCAAGGCGACATGGATGATCGGCGCGACAGCCGCGCTGTCGCTTGTTACGTTTGCCGCGAGTTCGGCGAAGGACGTGATTCTCATCACGCCTGTCAGTGTGTCGGCGAGTAGCTTCTATGGAGTCGCGAGTAGCCCGAATCTCTATCATCCCCCCCAGCTGATGATCGACGGGTCTGGGCTGACCGGCACCGGGCGCACGGCAGTCCATACATGCGTGTATTACTCTAAGACGTGGTGGTTGTCGGCCGGCGGCATCCGCGTGGCGAGCCAGTGGGTCGAGTTCGACCTCGGCGCGGCCTACACGATATCGAACGCACTGGTCTGGCAAATGGCGGCTAGCGGCGGTTTACGGACACGTGGGGTCAGGGAGTTCACGATCAAGGTGGCTGGGCCGGAAAAGGTATTCTCGACACTCTCGACGGGCAACGTGCTCAACCAGGCGACGTGCCCAGACGAAGAACCGGTCCAGGTTGTGCCGCTGGCGGCGACGAATGTCAGGTATGTCCGGTTCGAGATCCAGTCCAACTGGGGGGCGCCCAATATCGTCGGTCTCAGCGAAGTGCGGTTCGAAGGTTTCCTTGCTCGGTAGTGTCCGGCATATTCCGGCGTGATCGGCCCGCCGGTGCATCCTGAGCGGGCTGAGCGCCTCGCCTACGGCGTCCCGCTCGCGGTGATCGTCACCGGAGCGAGTGCGAGTGTCGACACTTGGATCGACGCGGTGTTGTTGTTGACACCGGCCACGGGACCGAGCGTCCAGACCACGATGGCCTCGCCGGTGGCGTTCGTCAGCACGGTCTGCGGTGTGAACGATCCACCCCCCAGCGTCACCTGCAGCGCCAGCGCGATCCCGATCATCGGTACGTTCCCGGCACCGAGGACGCGGACCACGATCGGGATCAGGAGCGCGGTGCCGACCTTCGCCGACTGGTTGTTCCCCTGCACGATAATGACCTGTGAGGGTACGATCCCCGTAGCCTGCACGGAGACTGGGTCGAGTCCCGGCGCCGTCGCGAGCAGCGATTGCGTGGTCGCGCTGGGCCCGAGCGTCCA
>JAPLGX010000487.1 GCA_026389925.1 Chloroflexota bacterium | reverse complement strand
AGACCGAACATCAGCACCGGCCCGATGATCCAGTTCTGGATGAGGGAGAGACCGAGCACCTTCCAGTTGCGGAACACATCGCCCAATTCTTCGTAATGCACTTTGGCCAGCGGCGGATACATCATGAGAATCAGCCCGATGGCGATGGGGATGTTGGTCGTGCCCACCGAGACCGCAACGTTGGCGCGCTGTACGGCTGTCGGGAAGAGAAAGCCCAACCCGACACCCAGGGCCATACCCAGGAAGATCCACAACGTGAGGTAGCGATCGAGCGTGGAAAGACGCTTTGCCACGCCCGCAGATTGAACCGACGAAGACGCAGATTGCACTGACATGTGATGAGCTCCCGGTTTCGATGCGGAACGGCTCTACGCGCTCTCGAGTGCGTTGGCCAGCCAGGTTGTCACTTCGCCCGGTGTGGGGATGCGACCCGCGCAGACGAGTTTCTCGTTGATCACCAGACCCGGCGTCGAGAGGATCGGATACTTCCTAATCTCGGCGTAGTCGGTGACCTTGACCACGGTCGCTTCCAGACCCAGGTTGCCAACCGCCTGTCGTGCGGCGGCCTCGACCTTCTTGCAGTTTTCACACCCCGGACCAAGAATTTTGATGGTGAGCATGTCTCCTCTTTGATTGAAAACGCGCATTGCGCGCAGTTTGATTGGCGAGAGCCCTAGTCAGGACGCCGGCCGGCCGACTGACTCGTGAGCCCTTCGGCTGGCCCCCTGCCTATGGCCGCGCTTCCCAGATACGGCCGCCCCGCAAGACACCCCTCCCTATTCCGGGGGTAGGTGGTCTGACGTGGGAGCGCGCCACAGCACACGAACGGTAGCTGGACGTCTCAGGAAGACGAGATCTCGGCGCGAATTCAAGCCCGTAAGAGTCGGCCCAATTGACCCTCAATTCCTTGACTTCACGGTCGCCACGTCCGTTGTGCAGCTGGGGCACTTGCATGGGCGAGGCTTCCGGTCTTGGCGCCACCCAAAGGCATGGTCACCTCCCCCCTGAATCCTCCAGGCCAAGTGCAACAGGTCGAGCACTTTGGGATCCGCCAACCGATAGTAGACGTATCGCCCCTCCCGCCGAGCGGTGATCACGCCCACCTCGCGCAACGCCATGAGCTGCTGGGAGATGTAGGCCTGACGTTCCCCGAGGATCGCCTCTAGATGGCACACGCAGGCTTCTCCTCGCCCGATGGCCAGGATGATTTGCAGCCGCACTTCAGGTCCGATGGCCTGGAGGACACCGCTGATCCTTTCCGTCACCGCTTCTGCGCCAAGTGATGTCGCATTCGTCTTCATGAATGCATTATCCACCCATATTCCGCCAGGCGAATATGACTTTCATCCGTTCCCTGGCAGAAGGAATGCACCACGACGGACTGGCGGGCATGGGGGGTAGGGCCGAGAATAGATCCAACCAGCCGTCGCGAACGGTGGGACGAATTCAGTCCTGTTGGTTGACCGACGTACTGAACGGGCCGTTTCTCTGAGCTGGGCCTCGATGACCACCACGCATCCGCAGATGCATCCCTTGGCACTGTGTTGTCCGCCGAGCGCGCTTCCGCCACCAGCTGATCGCGCAGCGGGCACTCCGGGAGGGTGAGGGCAAGCAGGAACTCCACCCGGTCGTTCTGCACCTCGATCTCGCGCACCATGCCTAGCAGGGTGTCGGATTAAAATCACCGAGAGCCCGGGGTCGCCCGCTTGCGGCAAGGCCAGGCGAGATTTCGTGGGTCCACCTCGCTTGCGGTATCGCCCTCCCTGACGCCCATCCCGCCGTGCATGGGGGTTCGGGATTTGGTGCATACTGGAGGCGGGGTGCTGGTCCTAGCTGGAGCCGCGCCCCCCCGACAACGGAATCGTGCCACAACACGTCCTGGCCCCCGCCGGACCGGATCCCGATCACGCACCGGGTCGGAAAGGCCAGGTCCGGCATCGCGAATAGGAACAGGGAGTAGAACAACCATGAGGAAGTTCATCAACCGCCCACAGGACTTCGTCACGCAAAGCCTGGAGGGCATGGCTGCCGCTCATGCCGGACGGATCGTCGTCCATCTTAATCCCACGTTCGTTCGCCGGGCAGACGCCCCGGTCAAAGGCAAGGTGGCGCTGATATCGGGAGGAGGCAGCGGCCATGAACCCATGCATGCCGGGTTCGTGGGGCCGGGGATGCTCGACGCTGCCTGTCCCGGTCAGGTCTTCACCTCCCCCACCCCGGACCAGATGCTCGAAGCCACCCGCGCGGTAAACGGCGGCGCGGGAGTCTTGAACATCGTCAAGAATTACAGCGGCGATGTGATGAATTTCGAAATGGCAGCGGAACTGGCCCACGCAGAGGGAATTCGAATCGCCAACATCCTCATCGACGACGATGCGGCGGTGAAGGACAGTCTCTACACTCAGGGCCGCCGAGGCACCGGGACGACCGTCCTCGCGGAGAAGATATGCGGCGCAGCCGCCGAGAGAGGATACGCTCTGGATCAGGTAGCGGCGCTCTGCCGCCGCGTGAACCTGGGCGGACGGAGTATGGGAGTGGCCCTTTCCTCCTGTACAGTGCCCGCCAAGGGAAGTCCGACGTTCGCATTGAGCGAGAATGAAATGGAATTCGGCATCGGAATCCATGGCGAAGCCGGGCGGCAGCGGATGGACCTCCGGACAGCCGACGAGATTGCAGAGATGTTGGCGACCTCGATACTCGATGACCCCGCGTACTCGCGCCTCACACGTGAATGGGACGCTGCCCGGGGTACATGGTCCGAGGTGGAACTCGTCTCCCAACCCTTCCAGAAAGGGGATGCGCTCCTTGCATTCGTCAATGGCATGGGCGGGACCCCGTTGGCGGAGTTGTATGTTCTCTATCGCAAGCTCGACGAGGTGTGCAGCAAGCGTGGATACACGATACGGCGCAACCTGATTGGCTCCTTCATGACGTCGCTGGAGATGCAGGGCGCTTCCATCACTTTGCTTCGGCTCGACAGCGAAACGATCGACCTATGGGATGCCCCGGTCCACACGCCGGGTTTGCGGTGGGGGGCCTAGAATGACCCCGGGCTGGTCTGCATTCTCGCATGCAGTATCCAGGAGGCAGGAATTGGCGCTGACCCGCAGTGTGTTTCTCAATTGGCTGAGGATAGCAGGGCGCGAGCTGGAGGCGAACAAGGGCTTGCTGACACAGCTTGATGCTGCGATCGGCGATGCTGACCACGGCATCAACATGGACCGCGGCTTCAGTAAGATACTCGAACAGCTCCCGACGCTTGAGGACCACGATATTGGAGGTCTGCTCAAATCGGCGGGGATGGCTCTCGTCTCGAGTGTTGGAGGCGCGGCCGGGCCACTCTACGGAACCTTCTTCTTGCGCGCCGGCGCATCGGTAGAGGGCCGATGGGAGATTGGACCCAATGACCTCGCGCGACTGTTGCGTGAGGGGGTCCGCGGCGTTGCTGAGCGCGGCAAGGCCGCGCCGGGCGCAAAGACCATGCTGGATGCACTCTCCCCAGCCGTCGATGCTCTTGAAGCCGCCCTGGGGTCAGGCGCCGACATTGCCCTGGCTCTGAGGGAATGCGTAGCGGCCGCCGACAAGGGAATGAAAGACACCATCCCGCTGGTCGCCACCAAAGGCCGTGCGAGCTATCTGGGAGAGCGCAGCGCAGGCCACCAGGATCCGGGCGCAACATCCTCCTACTTGATCCTAAGAGCGCTGGCCGAAGCTCTCGAATCCCACGACTGACGCTCGCTGGCGTAGTTCAGCGCGCTCTTGTCGAAGCCACTCGGAGGGATCCGGGGCAAATGGATGTCGCACGTGCAGGGACGAGCTTTCAGATGATCCCGCCCAATATGACCAGCTCGAAGAGGCAAGATGGTCAGC
>JAPLGX010000359.1 GCA_026389925.1 Chloroflexota bacterium | reverse complement strand
GCGAGCCCGCCCAGCAGACGGTCATAATTGGCATCCGCGAAGCGATCCAGCGCCCAGCGCATGCCATTGTGGATGAGCAATTCGCGCTGCAGCGGCGCGAGGGTCTGCGCATACGGCCGACCGGTGATCACCGCCTCCGCCGCCGCGCGCGCGCCCAGGAGGCCCGAGACCAAACCGCCAACGGTCGTGACCTTGACATGCGCCGCAGCATCGCCAACCAACAACGCACGCGCCTTGCCGGCGCGCCGCTCGAGCTGTCGCCACGGCATGTGCAGCGGGATGACCGCGCCCTGATATTCGAGTGGCGTGACCCCGTGTGATTGGAGGAACGCGTCCAGCACAAGCCGGGCCGGCTTGTCGCGCTCGGCAACCAGTCCAAGGACCGCGGTGGTTTCAGAGTCGGGAATGAGCCATAGGAAGTAGTTGGTTAGCGCCCGGTCGAACCAGATGCGCACGCGAGAAGGGTCATACCCTGGCGGAAGCGCAATGCGGGCTTGCAGGAGGGGCGCGCTGCGCGTTGGGCCGAAGCCAAGCGCGCGCGCCACATCGCTGCGTACGCCATCGGCACCGATGAGTACCGGCGCCGTGAGGGGGAGCGCCCGGCCTTGCGCCGCGGCCGTCACCTGCACCGCTCCGCCTTCCAGCCGCACCTCAACCAGCGCGGTGCCAAGCGCGACCTCGGCCCCGGCGGCCGCGGCGCGCTCGAGCAACAAGCGGTTCATCGAACCGCGGTCAATGATCCAATCCGGTTCGCGCAGCGTGACGCTCGCCTGGCGCGCGCGCGAGTGCATGTCCATGTGCGTAACCTCGTGCACGATGGCCGCCGCCGGGCGGAAACCGAGCACGCGCTCGAGCTCGCGCGTGACGATGAGCGTGCGCGTGGGCGCGCCTACTTCGCTCGCGCGCTCGAGCACGATCACCCGCGCGCCGGCCTGCGCGAGGCGCGCCGCGGCAAAGAGGCCCGCGGCCGAGCCGCCTGCAACGATGGCGTCGTAGCGCGCTGCGGAGACGCTGGTCACTGGGTACTCCCCCTCACAGGCATCTGTCTCATCGAGTGTATTTGGCCTCGTGCGCAGCGGATGCCGCGCGCCCAGGACAGGCGGGCCAACGTTGGCCCAGACCGACTCGTCCCCTGGCGACGGATCTGGGCATGCGCCTGGTTATCGGCGATCGCATTGCGGGTCGGGCGAATTATACCTTGCGCGTGCGTCTTTCCCAGCGGCCCAGCACGCTGATGAAGAAGGAGAGCACGACCAGCTTGAGGTCGAGGCCGAAGGACCAGCGGCGGATGTAGAGGAGGTCGTAGGCAAACTTGCGGCGGGGCGAGGCGTCGCGCGGGACGTAGACAGTGGCCAGGCCAGAGAGCCCCGGGCGGACGGCCAAACGCTCGCGGAAGCCGGGCACCTGCTCGTACGATCGGTAGCGGCCGTCGATCTCGCCCACCACCTCATCGACCGCCAATGCACGCGGGCCGACGAAGGACATCTCGCCGCCGAGGATCGAGAGCAGGTTTGGCAGCTCATCCAGGCCCATGCGGCGCAGCACGCGCCCCAGGCGTGTTACGCGCGCGTCGGCCTCCTGCGCCAGGCGCACGCCGTGGCGGTCGACCGCGTCTTTCCCCATCGTGCGGAATTTGAGGACGCGGAAGTGCCTGCCTCCCCGCCCCCAGCGCTCCTGGGTGAAGAAGACCGGCCGCCCGTCTTCAATAAGGATGCCGAGCGCAATCGCGGCCCAGACCGGCGAGGAGATGATG
>JAPLGX010000284.1 GCA_026389925.1 Chloroflexota bacterium | reverse complement strand
CCGGCGCCCCTGGCGGCTTGCCTCGCTGGCCGCCGACGGCAAAGGCCGTGCCTCGCAGCGAGGGGTTCTTCAGTTCCTCGGCGGCGCAGAAGAATGCATCCAGGTCGAGATGGATGATCTTGCGCGGCGGCTTGTGCATGGAGCAACGGCCTCTTCAGAGCGTTCCCTCTCCGGGAAGAGGCGGAGGGACTGGCTGGCGACAGTCTACTACGTTCGCGCAGAGGTGGGATGGGCTATTCGATCGGCGGTGCGATCCCCGCCAGGGAGTGGCCAAGGTGCGGCCACTCCGCACCGCCGGTTAGTGAGA
Organism: Chloroflexota bacterium; assembly: GCA_026389925.1. GTDB lineage: Bacteria > Chloroflexota > Anaerolineae > Anaerolineales > RBG-16-64-43 > RBG-16-64-43. The sequence goes on along the minus strand of JAPLGX010000284.1, from coordinate 1,865 downwards.
GGCACCGCCCACCGTCTCGCGCGCGAATCGCACGCTATCTTCCGGCAAAACTTTGATGCGCGCGTCGAGAATCACGCCCCCTTCGTCGAGGACGAAATGACTGCGCAGGATTCCCTCGAACTTCTTTCCGTACAGCGTTTTCTCTCCCCATGCGCCGTAGTGTGAGGCCACGGTGTGATCTGGATCCGAGAGCAACGTGAAGGGCAACCGGAATTTGCGCTTGAAGCGCGTATGCGACTCGGGAGAATCCGGGCTGACCCCCACCACGACGGCCTCGACCGATTCGAGGTCGGCATAGGCATCGCGAAACCCGCAAGCCTGCTTGGTGCAGCCTGGCGTGTCATCCTTCGGATAGAAGTACAGAACTACCTTTCGGCCGCGCAGTGATGAAAGACGCACCTTCGTTCCTTCATCGCTGACAAGCTCGAAGTCGGGCGCCATGTCGCCGGGTTTGAGCGTGGTCATTCTTCTCTCTCCTCTCATTGGCTCAGCCATCGTTTTCAGCGGGCAGGCAGCACAGAACCGCAATTGGGATCATGCGATTGGGCTCCTGCTTGAATGCGGAACGCACATCCCCCTGGCAGTGTGCATCACGAGCCGGCTCCTCCGGGGAATGCTGCTTGGCTGCCGGTCGGCGGCAGTGGGCTGATATCGAAGCTTGCCGCACAGTGACCTCGTTGATGTCGGAGACGGTTCCTGCAGAGTCGCGGATAACCGATACCCAGAAACAGCGGCCCGGCCACCGGAAGGAGCGCCGCGCCAGGCAGCAACATGCGCGGGAGGGATTGGGTGAGCGGGCTGCCGAGAAGAGTCTTCCCCAGCCCGATGCGCCGCGCCAGAGGCCGGCTGGCCAGCGCTTCCACGAGGCTGCCCACGCCGCCCAAGCCTACCCGCAGGCCAACCACACCGGGGCTGATGCCCAGCGTTCGAATGGCAAACAGGTAATAAAGCGTTTGCAGGAATCCTCCAAAGAACCATCGGACCGCCGCGTAGCCGGCAAATGCCCGTAAGACCGGTCTGTCGGTGAAGGGGCGTACTCCGGCGACAGCTCTCCGCCACATCGAGGTGTGCCGGGCTTCCGTGGGCGGCGGCTCCGGCTTGCGGATGAGGGCGATCGAGATCACCGAGATGAGGTACGAGAGCATATCCAGGAGAATGGCCATCGGTGCGGTGTTAGCCTGGACCAGGAAGCCGGTCAGGCTCGGGCCAAGAATCTCAGCCGTCGATTCCGAAACAGCCAGCTTGCTGTTCCCCTCCAGGAGGTTTTCGCGAGTGACGAGCGTCGGCAGGTAGGCGACGTACGCTGCATCGAACAGGAGGCCCAGCAGAGCTGAGCCTCCGATGACAAGGGACAGTTGCCCCATGCTCAGGCGACCGAGAAGTGTGGCAAGAGGTACGCTCAGCAGTATCCCCGCCCGCAGCAGATCGGCCGCGATCATGACTGGCCGGCGTCGAAGGCGGTCCACCCAAACGCCGGCGGCCAACCCTCCCACAAGCACGGGCACCGATCCGACCGCGGCCCGGTACCCCATGTGCGCCGGAGTGGCATTGAGCACCAGCAGGGCCGCAAACGGTATGCCGTCGCGGGTGATGCGCGAGCCGAGCTCCGAGATGGCCTGGCCGCCCCACAGCTTGAGGAAGTCGGTATCTTTCCACAGGCCGGTCAGGCGCAAGCGGTCAGTTTTGGAGATCTGGGTCAAAGTACTCTTACCTCTGCACCGATGCTGCACGTCGTCGTGAACGCCATGCTGCTGGCCGCGCCGGTGGAGACCCGCGGCGGGTCGAATTCATGACGGGGTCTCGTGGGCCGGCTCTCAAGGCTGTGAGGAGATCTTCGATGCGGGGCTGCGGGCACGCGCGGGTAC
>JAPLGX010000294.1 GCA_026389925.1 Chloroflexota bacterium | reverse complement strand
TTCATCAACGCCCACTCGCACGGGACCGGGACGACCGCCTTCCAAAAAGGATCTCTGGACGACACGCTGGAAACATGGAAGTGGGACGTCGCTCGCCTCGGCGGCAGCATGCCCTATGTCGACCATTATTACGACACACTCTGGACCGCCATTCGCCTGTTAGAGAACGGCGTGACGACCACAATGCACAATCACGATTTGATCGACTCATCCAACTACTACACGGAATTCCAGACGACAATCTGCGCGTACCGCGATCTGGGGATTCGGCTGGCGTTCGCCCCGATGCTGGCCGACCGCAACATTTTCGTTTACGGCGACAATAATGAGTTTGTCCAATCCCTTCCCGCTCCGACCCGGGCCCTGGCAGAGGCGCTTGCCCGGGGGATTTGCCGCTTTGGAGAGAAAGAATACTTTCAGGCGATAGATAGCCTACGCCTGGAATTCACCTCTGATCGGATCACCATCTTACATGGGCCTCTCTCCCCCCAATGGGTCGGCGACGAGGCGTTGCAGGAGATTAGAGACCACGCGCGCCGAGAGAGGATGAGCATCCACATCCATGTCCTCCAAACCCAATTACAGAAAATGTACGGTCTCAAGACCCACGGCAAGTCGTTGCTGGCCCATTTGGCGGACCTTGATTTCCTCGGACCGAACGTCACCTGCGGCCATTGCGTTTGGGTCACAGCGGAGGATATCTCAATACTCAGGGCGAGCGGCACGTCGGTCACCCACCATCCCACCTGCAATTTGCGCGTGCGGAACGGGATCGCGCCGGTAGCGGCGATGTTGGAAAGCGGTGTCAACGTCGCCATCGGCATGGACGACAAGGAGATTGGGGATGACAAGGATTACATCGAGGAGTTGCGAGTGGCATCGAAACTACATCGCCTGACTTCGCACCGCCTCGACTCCAAACATCTCCTTCCTTCGGATTGTTTCAAGATGGGGACGGAAAACGGCGCAACCGCTCTCGGCATGCAGGATCGCATCGGCACGCTGGCCAAGGGCAAGGAAGCCGACGTCGTCCTTTTCCGTCTCACTCGGATGTGCGAGCCCTTCCTCAACGAAGGGCAGAGCCCGATCGATCTGCTGATATATCGCGGGCGGGGAATCGACGTCGACACCGTCCTCGTTGGCGGTGAGATCTTGCTTCGTGGAGGACGACTTGCTCGTATCGACCGGAGCGATGTCGTTCACAGACTTGGCGAATCCCTCCAGCGCCACTTTCACGCTTACCCGGCCAGTCTGAAGGGCGAATTCGCCCAATTGCGCCAGGCCATCGCGGCATATCATTCTCCTTGGTTTGATGCAATTGAGCGCTTGCCGCTACAGCCCTACTATGTCATGAACAGCCGCACGTAGCTCCACATGGCGGGCCGCTTCGGCCGCGCGCCCGGATTTGAGGTGGGGAGAGGTCTATGAGAGATATTCTGGCGGTCGACATTGGGACGACGACATTCAAGACAGGGGTGTTCGATTCAGAGCTGCATTTGAAGGCGGGGACCAGCCGAACCTATGGCAGTCACCTTTATGACCGGGTCAAGGCCGAAATCGATCCCAAGAAGTGGTGGGAGGCGCTTCGAAGCTCCTGCTCAGAGTTGAGAGATTTCCTCCCCAATGTAGGTGTTCTCTCGCTGTCGGTCACCACTCCCGGTTTGGTCCCAATGAACGAAGACGGGGACGCTCTCGGCCCGGCCATTCTCTTCCTCGACGGCCGGTC
>JAPLGX010000250.1 GCA_026389925.1 Chloroflexota bacterium | reverse complement strand
GCCTCGGCGCTTTCCTCTCACACCCCGGCAGAGCCTGCTCCTGGCCCTATTCCTCTTCGTGGATGTTTGCGTGCTGGGCCTGCTGTTCCTCCTCGTGACCAACCGCATCGCCCTGCCGTTCTGAACCCGGCTCAGACCCATAATGAGAAGGGCCCCGCACAGGGGTCCTTCTTGATTCCAGTGCACGGCGTGCTAAATAGCTTGACATATATCTAGCTCGCGTGTAGGCGGCGGGTCATGAGCCGAGTTGCGGCGCCGATCATCCTTTCGCCCGAAGAGCGATCCACCCTGGAGGCCTGGGCGCGGGCCCGAAGCCTGCCGCGTCGATGGGTCGAACGGGCCCAGATCGTTCAAATGGCGGCCGACGGGGCGCAGCGAAGTTGCGCCGCCACTGCGCAGCGAAGTTGCGCCGCCGCTGCGCAGAACCAGCAGATAGCCCGTCGGCTGCGGATATCGCGCCCCACGGTGCAGCTGTGGCGGCAGCGATTCTTGGCCAAGATCGCCACATGCCAAGAAGCGTATGACGCACTACACCAGGAAGAGCGGCTGGCCTCCTGCGAGCATCGAGGCAAACCCCATCTGGACGGCGAGCAGGACCTGCTCCTGTGCGCCCGTGCTCAGGCTCGGCAGTGGGGTAGTCCCCATACAGATCTGAGACCACCAGCTGATGGCCCTCCATGTCCAACGACCCAGAGCGGCCGGTGACCTTCTCGAGCGACGCCAGCACCGGCTGGGCCTTCAGTCCGCTCCTGATCTTCTCGTCTTTGGGCATCCGGACATCTGCCAGCACCCCATTCACTGGGATCTGCGCAAGAACCTGAGCGGTCAGTATGAACAAGACCATCGGAGTCACGGAGCTGCCCCGGTCGTTCCGAACCATCTTCGATGAGGTTGCGCGCCGCCGGAGGCCGTACGTCCTGATGCGCGGCAGTCGGCCAGAAGCCGTCCTCATCCCGTACGACGAGGACCTGCGCTTGCAGCAGTTCCAGGAGAGGGACATCCTGCACCGCTATGACCGCCTCGTCGAGCGGATGGCGGTCCACAACGAGACCTTCTCCGCTGAAGTGGTGGACGCGGATGTGCGGAAAGCCAGGGTCAAAGGGCGATCGAACTGATCTGACGCATCATTGACGCCAGGATCTTGATCCAGGCCCTGATCGAGCCGCAGGGCACTGTCGGAGCCGTTCTGCGGAGATTCCACAAGGCCGATCACCAGCCACTCCACGCAGATCCGCTCCTGCCCGGATTCGTTGACGTGTTGGCTCGGCCGCTCCTGCGGGCGAAGTCCGCCTTTTCAACCAAAGACCTCGCCGCCGTCCTTTCGCCGATTCTTCTTCGCGGTGAGTCGGTGGCTCCGGCGCGCCGCTTTGACGTCTGCCGTGACGTGGTGGGCAACGTGCTTGCAGAAGCAGAGGATGTGGGGCCGGCGGACGCCATCGTGACCGGCGAAGCGATCTGGTCGCGATGAACCCATTCCGGGGGCCCCCGTTCTCTCCCCGGCAGCATTCCTCGGGATTGTTCTGTCTCAGGATCGCATATGGGCGGGCGTCGCGCTGCGCGAGGCGGCTCCCTCTCGTAACACAGGGAACGCCGCTGAGCGTAACCTGGGGTTCGATCGGGAGGAAGGAGTACCGGGCGTTTCGCCCCGTGATGTTACCTGCAGGCCCTCGGCGCCTTCTGTGCCGAACCCCCTCTGCAGAAGTAGGCCGCCTCCTTGCGGCGTTCCGGCGGGGGTTTGCCTAGAGGTAGCGTTCTAACTCACTCAAGAGAACCTGCTTGAAGCCGCTCAGGATGGTCTGATGGCTGCGTGGCAGGAACTCCCCCAACTCCGCCTTGAAGTTGACCCTCGTGCCCAGCAATGCTTCCTTCACTTGAAGAAGCACTCTCCTCTTGGCGGGGGGAATCATCCCTTTGCGGAGCATGAAATAGCAGTCAAAGAAGTCGCGCGGTTTCCTCCGTGTCAGGAGCGCCTGGAGTTTCTCGTCTACCAGGTCTTCTTCGGGAACAGACACCAGTGTGTACGCCGGCACGAGCTCGCTCGCGACCAGCACGCCTCTCCCTTTGGGAGCCTCCTTCCTTCGCAGGGAGATCTCAAGCAGGATTCGCACTCGATGATCAGCGAGGGTCGGTTCCAGAATGCCGAGGTAGCCGCCGCTGGTTCGCTTACTCTCCTCAATCGAGGTCAAGACTCCGGCCTGCTCCATCCTACCCGTTGTCTCGGCGACCCAATCCTCAATCTGCCTCAGAGACACGCCAAACCCGGAGAAGTCAAGGTCCGCTGAGAAGCGAGGGCTGTGGTAGACGACACGCAGGGCGGTCCCACCCTTGAACATGACCTTCTGAGCGCCGCGCTGCTGGTAGAACCCCGACAGGAACAGGTGCTGGGCGTATTCGCGGGCAACGTTCTGCTCGGTGGTCTGTTGCTGAACGGCCAGCCTCCTGATCGACTCCGGGGTGATCATAGCTGCCGGATGGCCTCCATCAGGTCCTTGCGGCCGAAGAGCCTGGCGAATGCCTGCATCTTCCTTTCCGACAGCCCGGAGGTGTCCAGTCGTTCCGGCCGTCCCAGCTTCCCCAGCAGGGCGAAGTAGAGCACATCCACAAGCGCCTTCTCTGGTTCGGCAATCCACACGGTCTGATTCTGGACTCGCTCTGCCCGGAACCCGGTGAAGACACGTGGCCTGAGGTGATGGTAGACGAAGCGCTTGCCCAAGGCGTTGAAGCTCGAGGTGGCTCGGGGTGTCGCCGAGGTCACTGCGTACGCCGCTTCAGGGATGAGGTGGTAGTAAGACAAGGCGAAGCCGAACGACACGTACGAAGGGCGGTACAGGGCGTTGGCCAGCTGCAGGTCGCCTGGGGGCGGGGAGGTCAAGGCATACAGACCTCGGCGAAGCTTGAGGATATCGCCTCTCTTCACGGCTCGCGTCACGAGGAACCGCAGCGAGATGACAGAGCCCCCGAGCAGGTTGGCCAGATCTTGCGGGGTGAACAGAGACAGCCCCGCGTCACGCAGATTCCTCTCCACCAGAGGCCAACTGAGTTGCTTAGCCATATTGCTAAATATCTCAATTCGGCACTATTGTACGTTCCCACAGCCTGCCTGTCAAGAAGGCGTATTCACTCATCTAAAATGCTACCCGGGGGCTTGGTTCTCTCATTTGATAATGTTAGCGAGGCAACCATGGCTGCCAATGACCCCATGACAATTGACGAGCGCCGGAAGTACCTGTACGGGAGGCAGAAGCGGTACCCGGAAGCCACCCCAGGGGAGAGGGCCAAGTTGCTGGACGAGATGGAAGCGGTGACGGGCGTGCGTCGCAAGAGCCTGACCCGGCTGATCCTGGGTAACCTGGAGCGGAAACCGCGGCGGAAGGAAGGTGGCCGCAGCTACTCCAGGGAGGTGGAGCACGCTCTGCAAGTGATTGCCGAGAGCCTCGACTATCTGTGTGCCGAGCGCCTCCAGCCCATCCTGGTGTGGATGGCCCACCCACCTGGTCCGGCATGGCGAACTGCAGGCTTGCCCAGAGAACCCTGGAGCAGCCGGGAAAGATCAGCGTGTCCAGCGTGCGGCGGAGCCTCCAGCGCCTGGCCCGGGACCCGCCCCGCCTGCCCCCCGCCCCCTCCAGTTCCTGGCTGAACCTGGTGGAACGTTGGTTTCGCGACTTGACCGACAAACGTCTCCGCCGAGGGTCATTCGCGGGTGTGCCCGTCTTGATTGCGGCGATCCGCGACTACCTGGATCATCACAACCCAAACCCTCAGATCTTTGTGTGGAGCGCCTCCGTCGAGCGCATCTTGGCCAAGATCGCCACATGCCAAGAAGCGTATGACGCACTACACTAACGTGTGCCGTCTATGGCTCGAGCACCAGGCGCTGTGCGGCGAGGGCCGTGATCTGATCGCGGGTCCACGGGAGCGGGAAGTACTGGATGGTGCGCCAGGCGTCAGCCATGTCGATGTAGTTGACATGGTAGGCGTGGCCCGACTGGCCGGTGGTGTGCACGGCGAGGGTCCGGTCGAAGTCCGCCAGATCGACGATCATGCGCTGCGAGGGGCCCCAGGTCACGGCGTAGCCGAGCACCGGGTCCCAGCTGGTGGCATTGACGATGGACGAGCCGCCGGCCGTGGCGAACGGCCCGCGATTGAAGAGCGCCTCGATGGGCGCCACCCCCGAGCGCCCAAGCGATTCGTTCTCGAAGGTGGTCGTGTGCAGCGCGCCCCACGTCCAGCGGGCAGGATCCTTCCCCAGCTGCGCCTCGAGCTCCGCCACCGCTTCGGCCATTGCGGTCTTGAAGATATCGTCGCGCGTCTCGAGGGTCGAGGTGCGCAGATCATCCCACCACGGGTTGGCCGGGTCCTGCACCAGCTGGCGCACGACGGTGAAGGCCTGCGAGCTGGCGGGGATCCAGTTGGGCGGCAGCTCATCGGCGAAGGTGTCGAGCAGCAGGTGGCGCCAGAAGGCGTTGAAAAGCGCCGCCGGTGCGGAGTCGAGGCGGTTCTGGTAATCCCAGCCCTCGAGCAGGCGCGCGGTCTCGGCCAGATGGCTCTCTTCCTCATCGAACTCGAGCCCTTCGATGAGCGGCACGAGCACCGGCCCCATCGCGTTGTAGTCGTCGCCGTGGATGCGCTGGATGTCTTCGGCCGAGACCTTGGGCGTGGCCACGAGGAGGTCGACGATGCGCCGGGCACGGTACCCGTAGTCCCAGTCGGTTGTGATGAGGTAGGGATAGCCCGCGCCGACCACGGCATTGTTGGCCGTGGCGATAAACCCCTGCGGCGGATTGAAGGCCGAGGGCAATTCCTCGAAGGGGATGTAACCCTGCCATTCGTATTTGTCGGTCCAGCCCGGGACGGGCAGGCGCCCGTCGCCTGAGGCGCGGATGGGAATGCGGCCCGGCGTCTGGTAGCCGATGTTGCCGGCGCGGTCGGCATAGATAAAGTTCTGCGAGGGAACGTCCCAGTCGCGCAGCGCCGCGCGGAACTCGTTCCAGTTGTGGGCCTGGTCGAGGTGCAGCTCGGAGCGCACGATCGAGGTCGGGTCAAGCGCCGTCCAGCGCAGGGCGACCGCATATGGCTCGCCCGTGGCGCCGGCCTGGGCGGCCGCGAGGCCTGCGTAGGCCTCATCCACGTCGGAGAGGATCGGCCCGTGGCGCGTGTAGCGCACGGTGAGCCTCACCGGCTCGCCGCCGGCAACCTGGATCGTCTCCTCGACCAAGGTCATGTCGACCCAGGCCCCATTGACCTCATACTGGTCC
>JAPLGX010000252.1 GCA_026389925.1 Chloroflexota bacterium | reverse complement strand
CCAGCAGGCCGATATTGGTGTTGGTGAACCACAGCGCGGCATCCTTGAAGCCCAGGATGCCCAGGATCGGCGTGAAGAACTCATAGGTGAGCATCTGGCCGTAGAGCGGCACCCACAGCCACAGGATGAACCACCATCCGGTGACGGTGAGGATGAAGCCCAAGCCGCGCCCCAGGATGCGGCTTTGCCAGACGTAGTCGCCGCCGGCGCGCGGCATGATCGAAATCAGGCTGGCGTAGACCACCACTTCGAAGACGGTGAAGATGGCGCCCAGTACGATAGCCGTGGCCAGGTTGCCGCCGAAGTACCAGCAATAGGAGAAGATGAACAAACCGAGGGTAATGAGATTGATGGAGAACGTGGCGTAGACAAAGGCGTCGAACACCGACCAGGCCCGCACCAGGCCGGATGCCTTGCGCACAAACAGGGTGGCTTCGGACATTGCGATCCTCCTCCACAGGACTTGCCAGCGCGAGCCGCCGGGCGTGCCAGTCCGCGTCGATAGTTGCTCGTGCTCTCAATCGCGACGACCAACCCCTGATCGCACAAGATCTCGTTCGCTCAGGTCTTGAGAACCGCCTCCTTTCCCCGGCCGCTGCGCCTGCCGGGCGCAGGGTGCCTGGACCGCTCAGCCCGTGGCCATCAGGTAATTGCCAACCGCCTTGGGCTTGAGGTCCACCACCGCCCCGACCAGCATGCCCTGCTCGTACATACTGCCCGGGTTGATGCACAGCGTGCGGCCGAACTTGCGCGTGCCCTTGCTTTCATGAATGTGCCCAAACAGCCCCAGCAGGGGCTTGTGCTTCTCAATAAGCTCTAACACCGTCTTGCTGCCGACAGGTACGATCGAGCGTCCGCCGTAGGCCGGCCGCAAGTCCTTGGTGAGCTCGGGGGCCTCATCCAGCCCGCTGCCGTAGGGCGGCGCATGCAGGTTGAACACCGCGTTGGGGATATCGCTCAGCTCCGCGATCATCGGCTCGATGCGCACCTTGAGGGCTTCTTCGCTTTCCTCGCGGTGGGTGTCCCATGGGGTGGGGTTCGACCAGCCGGTGGAGATCATCTCGTGATACTCGTCCAGGTGGATGACCTTGCCTTCTACAATCTCCACAACCTTCGAGCCGCGAATGACGGCGTCGATCTCCATCATGTCGTCGTTGCCCGGGCAGACGTAGCAACGCATGCCCGTGCCGGCTAGTTTCGAGTCGGCATACTCCAGCCAGCGCGCAACAACCTTGAGCGCCTCCTCGAGGAAGATCTCGTCCGAGCGGCCGGGGGTCGCGCTGATGTGCGCCACCTCGTCGGGCGTGGTCACGTAGGGGTAGTAGCCCCGGTTCTGAATGGTCTGCACCATCTTGTCGACGGCGGCCCGCCCCTCGAGGATCGACTCCTGATCCAGCAGGGTCACCTTCCACTTCTCGTTGCCCTGGGCCACGATCGGGATGATGGCCTTGCCGGTCATATCGCCGCCCAGGATGAGGATATTGGCCTCGTAGAACTTGCCGGCACTAATAAACTTCTTCCAGCAGATTTCCGATCCGTGGACATCGGTCGCGAAGTAGATGCGGGTCAAGATTTCCTCCTCCAGAGGCCCGCGCGGCCCGTGAGATCAGCGATACCGATAGGTGCCGGGAGAAGCGCATCCTGCGCCTCCCCGGCCGTGTGTCGCCGAAGAACCCGCCGAGGCGGCTGGCGGCGAGCGGGACAGCCGGCGCGATCAGGCCTCCGCCATGACCCAACAGGCATGGGGCGGGAAGGAAACGGTGATGGGTTCGCCTACGCGGGCCAGTTCGAGGCTGCGCTTGTTGAGCGCATCCAGCACGACCGTGGCCTGCCCCAGCCCGACGCGCACGCGCACGATCGACCCCAGGAAGGTGACCATCTCGACTTTGCCGGTCAGCTGGTTCTCGTCGGTCTGCGAGCCAATGTGCATCTGCTCCGGGCGGAGCATCACGGTGACCGTATCGCCCTGGGCCCCGCGCACCGGCGCGCGCGTTTCAAACACCTGGCCGTCGTAAGACAGCTTGCCCTTGCCCACGTCCACCACCTTGCAGCGCAACTGATTGAGCGTGCCCACGAAACTGGCGACGAAGGGCGTGGTGGGGAAGTTGTAGATCTCCGAGGGGCTGCCCACCTGCTCCATGTGCCCGGCGCTCATCACCACCACCCGGTCCGAGAGCGAGAGCGCCTCTTCCTGATCGTGGGTGACGTAGAGCGTGGTGATCTTGAGCTCTTGCTGGATGCGCCGTATTTCGACGCGCAGCTCGACGCGGATCTTGGCATCCAGAGCCGAGAGCGGTTCGTCCAGGAGCAGCACCTGCGGGCTGATCGCCAGCGCGCGGGCCAGGGCCACACGTTGCTGCTGGCCTCCCGAAAGCTGGTAGGGATAGCGGTCGCCCAGCTTGGGCATTTTGATGAGACCCAGCATCTCCTCGACGCGCTGCTTGATTTCCTCTTTGGGGCGCTTGGCGACCTTGAGCCCAAAGCCGACGTTGTCGGCCACGCTCATGTTCGGGAACAGCGCGTAGGCCTGGAATACCATCCCCAGGTGGCGCAGGTTGGGAGGCATGTTGGTTAGGTCGTTCCCGTCGAGCAGGATGCGCCCTTGATCGGGGACCTCAAAGCCGGCCACCATGCGCAAGGTAGTTGTCTTGCCGCACCCGCTCGGCCCAAGCAGTGAGACGAATTCGGCCTTCTCGATATCTAGATTGAAATCCTCTACCGCGGCCGGGCCGCCGAAGGACTTGGAGAGGTGTGCGAGTTGCAGGTATGCCATGGGAATCCTCTTCTACCGCGCGCCTGCCACTTGAGTCTCCCCGCTGCTGCCCCGACCGACCCATTGTATCGTCGCTCGCTGGGGGCTCGAACCTCCTTGTGAACTCCGTGTGTGCCGAGGGTTGAAGGCGTAGAACTGGGTAGTGACCTACCGAGTCTACACCATGCACGCCGTCGTCGCAACTGACGGACGCTTTTTGTTGTCGTTGCCACGGCCTCGGTGGCAGCTCTCGAATTCGCCGGAAGCCTGTTCGCGTGCCGGCCACTCCCTAGCCAGGCGACCGGACATGCCAATTTGCACCTTTGAACTCACATCACAGATGCCAGTGTGTCCAGACTCTTTACCACAGCCGGGGTGTCACCTGTCAATGACAGAGCGCAGCGTGCCTCCCGCCGATTGTCGCCGCCGGCGCATGCCGCTTGGCCCCCCTCCGACAAGCGGAGTGCACCCGCTTCGTACAGCCCGGCTTCGGCCTGCAGCGGCGCGCGTCGCAGGCCGCACTCAACCTTGCTTTTGCATGTCGGCGAGCGTCCGCGCCAGGATCTTCAAGAAAGCGCGGCAGTCGGCCGGGCGGATCCAACCCATGTTGGCAATCTGGAACATATTCTGGTCGTAGAACGGGCCTTTGCCGGCATACACAACATAGCCGCGCCGGTCCAGCTCACTGATGAAGTCTTTCAGCATCACGCCCGCCGGCAAGAAGACCGAGGTCACGGTGTTGGAAGCTTGTGCATCCGGCAGTAGAATGCGCAGCCCGAGCGCCCTCACGCCGGCACGCAGGATCGCGGCGCACTCCTGGTAGCGGCGAATGCGGGCCTCGAGGCCCTCCTCCCTCAGCTCTTCCAGGGCCGCGTCCAGGGCGATGAACATGGTCACCGCCGGGGTATTCGGCGTCTGGTTGGTCTTCTCCGCCCATTCGATATGTTTCTGCAGGTTGAGGTAGATGTTCCGCCGCGGCATGTCCGGGCCCAGCGCGGGCACGCTGGCGCGCCGCGCGACGACGAATGAGCAGCCCGTCGTTCCCGAGAGGGCCTTGTTGGGCACGCCGGTGCACACGTCGATGTGATCCCGCAGCACATCGATATCCTGCCCGCCGACGGCGCTGATGCAATCGATGAACAGCTTGCGCCCGTGGCTGCGCACCACCTCGCCGACGGCGTGCACCGGGTTGATCATTCCAGTGCTCGTCTCGTGATAGACCATGCACACCCACGCCAGGCGGGGGTTGGCGGCGAGCGCGGCACCGACCGCGGCCGGGGCGGGCATCGTGCCCCACGCCAGATCGATCGTCCGACGTTCGTACCCGTAGCAGGCCAGGATGTCTTCCAGGCGGTTGCCGAACTCGCCGTTCCTCACCAGCAGCACTTCCTCGCCCGGTCTCACGATCGAGGAGAGCGCCGTTTCGTTGGCGGCTGTTCCCGAGCCGCTGACCACAACCGCCACATAGTCCGCATCGGCGCGGAACAACGTTAGCAGGTTGGCCCGCACGCGGCACACGATCTGCTCGAACGCCGGCTGGCGGTGAGGCATATCCGGGTGCGCCAGCACCGACTTGAGCCGGCGCGAGGTCATCACCGGCCCGGGCGTGAAGAGTATCTTCTTTTCAATCATCCGGATCCCATTCGTTCGTGCGGCCCGCCCTTCTCGCAGGAGGTTGCGACGGGGCGGGCCGTCGTGTCGTCCGCCTCTAGCTCAGAGGGACGCCGGCCTTTTCCATGCGTCCCTTGCAGAAGTCCTCAACCCCCTGCACGGCCTTGGTGAACTCGCCCACGGTGTAGATCGTGGCGGGATGCGAGTTGAATTGATCCAGCGACATCCCATGCGGCTCGTAGGCCTGCATGGTGTAGGGCATCTGGTAGATCTTCTCGACGGTCGACTCGGGGATCGGTTCCTCGATCGCCCCTTCGCGGAAGTCCAGAAGATCGCCCAGGGCGAACATCGGCTCCAGGGCGTACGGCGGCAGCGTGTAGACGATGTCGCCGCCGGCCAGTTCCTGAATATCCCAGAAGCGCTGCTTGCCGTTGACCAGCGGGCCAGGGCGCACCGAGCACAACAGCATCTTGGAAGGATAGGCGCCTTCCTTGAGCAGGCGGTAGGCGTTCTTGAACACGCCCAGCCCGAACCAGCGCCGGTCGGCTTCGGTCCAGTTGACCCCATAGTAGCGGGCCTGCTCCCAGAGGACCTCGCGTTCGGTCAGGCGCCCGAGCATGTGCGTGATCACCGCGCGCCAGCGCGACATGTCGACCTTGTTCTTCTTGGCCTCTTCCACACCCTCGCGCGCCGCCCGGGCCACGGCCATGATCTGCGGCAGGCTGAAGCAGGTGGTGACGTTGGTCGAGATGGCCTTGGAAGTCAGGTACCTCACCACGTCCACGCCCTGGGTGGAAGCGGGCACCTTAATCATCACGTTGGGTGAGAGCGCCACCAGCTCGTCGGCCTGCGCGTACATCACTTCCTTCTCGGTGAACAGGCGCGGGTTGAGCTGACCGGAGACCCAGCCCCGCCGTCCGGCAGAAGCCTCATACATCGGCAGGAACTTCTCGGCGCCGCGCCGAATGATCTCCTTATAAGTCACCCACCACAGGTCCTTGAGCTTCAGCCCGGGGCTCGACTTGATTTTCTCATCCACCCACTTCTCCCACATCGGCGGGTTGTCCTTGATCGCACCGAGTGAAAGCGGCGGGTTGGTGGTGCAGCCGCGAATGACGCTCTTGGCTATGTCGTCCCATACCAAGAGCCGGCGCAGCTGTGCCTCCAGCTCTTTCTTCTGCGCAGCCGGGGCGGCCTCGACCATCTTCTTGACCCACGCGTCGAAGATCAGCGGCGAGGAGTCCCACCAGATCTCCATGTCCGGATTGGTCGCTTGCAGTCGTTCAACAACACTTTCCGCCATCGTTGGTACCTCCTATCTCGTTCCGCCGCCGAGGCGAAGGAGCGGCGAAACGGCTCATCATGGGGTCTAGCTGTGCCCCGCAGCCAATCGCTTTCAGGCGCACGCGGGGGGCGCGCCGGGCTCGGAATGGGAACGGCGGCACAGGCCTGGGTACGGCTCGTGCGCGCCGTGGGTCGTCGTCGGTCGGGGAAGACAGGGTGCGGCGCACGGGGGGGTCGAAAGGTTCCCCAAGCTTGCCGCCGCACTCCAATTTGTGCATGTTAACGCCTACACAAGTATATCGCGGCCTGTTGACCCCAACAACCAAGCCCCCACTCAGGAACTAGAACGGAGGAGCGCGCACCGCTCCTCCGTTCTTTCATCCCACTAGCACTTGATGCGCTCGCCCTTCGGGTCGAACAGCGGATCCTTCTCGACCGTCAGCTTGATGCGCTCGCCGAACAGTTCGGTCTCGTACTGCGCACCCGGCTTGGCGGCGTCGATGGGCAGGTAGCCGTAGGCAATGCTCTTGCCCACGCTGTAGCCATAGCCGCCGGAGGTGATCCAGCCGATGACCTTGCCCTCCTTGAAGATCGGTTCGTTGCCCAAGGCGATGGCCGTCTTGTCGGCCAGCGTCATGCAGCACAGCTTCTGCTGGACCCCCGCCTTCTTGATCTTGAGCAGCGCCTCGCGCCCGATGAAGTCACTCTTCTCCAGGCGCACGAAGGCCCCCGTCCCTGCTTCGTACGGGGTGTAGTCGGGGTTCATGTCGGTGCTCCAGTAGCGGTAGCCCTTCTCCAGACGCAGCGTGTCGATGGCCTTGTAGCCCGCTGCCACCAGGCCCTCGGGCTCGCCGGCCGCCCAAATCGCGTCCCACAACCGCGCACCGTACTCCATCGAGAAGTAGAACTCCCAACCCAGCTCGCCCACGTAGGTCACGCGCATGGCGATCACCGGCACGTTGCCGGCGATGATGCGCTTGGCCGTCATGTAGGGGAAGCCCTCGTTGGAGATATCGTCCTTGGTGATCTTCTGCAGGATGGTGCGCGCCTTGGGGCCCCACAGGCCGAGACAGCCGTAGGATCCGGTGACATCTTCCACAATCACCGAGCCGTCGGTGGGCATGCACAACTGGATCCAGTTCAGGTCGTGCACGCCGAAAGCCGTGCCGGTAATGATAATGAAGCGGTCCTCGGCCAGGCGCGTCACGGTGAAGTCGCACTCGATGCCGCCGCGCTGGTTGAGCATCGAAGTGTAGATACAGTTGCCCACCGGCTTGTCGATATCGTTTGCGCACAAGTGTTGCAGCAGCTTGAGCGCCCCGGGACCGCGCACCTCGATCTTGGAGAACGAGCTCTCATCGAACAGGCCGGCGTTGGCACGTACCTGCAGGTGCTCGTAGCCGATGGCCGGCGACCAGTGAATGCCGGCCCAGCCGCGCGGCTTGTAACCGTGGGAGTCTTTCTTCTCGTAAGGGGTGTACCAGTTGGGGCGCTCCCAGCCAAACTTCTCTCCGAAGAACGCACCCAGTTCCTTCTCGCGGGCGTAGGCTGGGCCGAGGCGGAATTTGCGTTCGCTCTGGCGCTCCTCGCCCGGAAGGTGAATATCGTAGTAACGCGAGTTGCTCTCGATGGTGCGATTGAGGGTGAACTGCTGACCCACGTAGTGCGGTCCAAAGCGGCGCACATCGAGGCGCCAGCAATCCCACTCCGGTGTCCCCTGGATGATCCATTCGGCCATGGCCTTGCCGATGCCGCCTGCACCGGCCAGGCCGTGGGCACAGAAGGCGCACGCCACCCAGAAGCCGCGCACCGCGGTCGGGCCGAGCAGGAACTCGCCGTCGGGCGTGAAGCCCTCCGGGCCGTTGAGCAACTGGATGATCTCGGCCTTCTCCACCGCCGGGACGCGCTTGATCGAGTTCTCCATCAGCGACGTGAAGCGTTCCCAGTCCGGCGGGAGCAGTTTGTACTTGAAGTCCTCCGGGATGCCGTCGAGGCCGAAGGGCGCCGGGTTGCGTTCGTAGCCACCGGTGATGAAGCCGCCCACCTCTTCGCGCCAGTAGACCAGGAGGTCCGGGTCGCGCATGGTGGGCACGTTGTGGCCGAGGCCCTCGACCGGCTTGGTGATGAGGTACAGGTGGGCGAAGGGGATGATCGGCAGGCGCAGCCCGACCATGCGGGCGATGTCGTTGCCCCATTGCCCGGCGGCATTGACAACCACCTCGCACTTGATGGTGCCGCGGCTGGTCACCACCTCTTCCACATGGCCGTTCTTGGTCTTGATGCCCGTGACATTGGTGTCGGTGAAGATGCGTGCGCCGCGCGCCTTGGCGCCGGCCGCCAGGGCGGTGGTGAGCATGCTTGGATCGATCGAGCCATCGGTGGGGGTGAGTACCGCGCCCAGCACACCCTCCGGATTCATCATGGGGAAGAGCTTCTTGGCTTCGGCGGTGCTGATCATCTCCAGCGGCATGCCGAACGAACGGGCATAGCCCACCTGGCGCTTGAGTTCCTCCATGCGCTGCGGCGAGGAGGCCAGGCGCAGGCCGCCCACTTCACGCCAGCCGGTATCCTGACCGGTTTCTTCCTTCAGGCGCCGGTAAAGGTCGGTGCTGTACTTCATCATGCGGGTCAGGTTGAAATCGGAGCGCAGTTGCCCGACCAGGCCCGCCGAATGCCAGGTGGAGCCGCAGGTCAATTCGCCGCGTTCGACGATGACCACGTCTTTCCAGCCCATCAGGGTGAGATGGTAGGCAATGCTGGCGCCGCCAACGCCGCCGCCGATAATCACCACCTGAGCGTGTGAGGGGAGACTAGCTGGCATGGGTGACCTCCTTAAGCCAATCGTTCCAGCGTGCATCTGCCATTCGTGATTGGATTCTGGCAAAGTGCTGCTGTGCATAGTCGCGAAAATCGAAATCGAGCTTGGAAATGCCGATTTGCAGGACGGCCCACATCGCTTCGCGGAAATCGGACATGGCTTTCATCAGCCGCAGGCGGGCAAACTGCTCCGGCCGGACCCGTCCAAAGTAAGCCGTGAGCAGCTGCTGGTCATGCTCGTCGGCGAAAGCGTGATGGGCCGAGAAGTTGGCTAGGTCGAAAAAGACATCGCCCATCCCGCCATATTCCCAATCCAAGATGCGCAACTGCCCATCGTCGAGGAAGTTGCCATTCAGCAGGTCGTTATGGCACGGGCGCGGGGTGAACGGCCGGCGGTTGAACGCCCGCTCAATCGCGTGGGCGGTTTCCAAAAGGGGTCCATATTCCCCCGGCAAGTCCACCTGGTAGCTGCGGGCCAGGTCGGCATAGGTCTCGACCACGCGAAAGGGGGAAAACGTGCCGGGGATGGGCGGCAGGGCATGGATTGTGTGCAGCGTCCGCGCCACCTGCCGGATACGCTCCGGCCGGCGCATTTCTTCGGGCGGGACGGGCCGGCCATTAATGAAGCGCGTGACCAGGTAGCCCTCAGGGCGCAGGAAGTCCACCACTTCGGGCGCCACGCCCACCGACGCAGCGGCCTGATTGATGGCCCGCTCGTGCTCACGGTCGATGCCCAAGAGCTCGGTGTTGGCGCCGCCCACGCGCACCACAAAGGACTCGCCCTCCACGTCCACGCGGTAGTTGATGTTGGTGATGCCGCCGCCCAGCGGTGTCACACGCACGTCGGACGCTGCGGCCCAGGCCGGGACGCGGGAGAGGATGTCGTCGATGGGCTGGGTCATGGGTGTTTCGCGGAGCGCTCCAGGTCTACTGCTGCCAAACGGAGGAGGGAAGGGCCATTTCGAAAACGATGTCGAAGGTGGAGATCATTCCCACCGGCATGGCCTCGTTTTCCTCTGGGTCGACCACCACCAGGCGGTGGTGATGGTGCTGGATCATCATGTCGGCCGCCTCGCGCAGCGAGGCGTCCGGGCGGATGGTGAGCATTTCATGCATGGCCTGCCCGGCGGTGGCATCGGCGCAGCCGTCTTCGCCGCAGTAGGCGAGCATGTCGAAACCGCTGACGACGCCCAGCGGCCGGCCGTTGGCATCCACCACCAACACCGAGCGGTAGTGGGCATCGGTCATGGCCCGCGCCACCGAGCACAGCGGGGTCTCCTCCCGGCACACCAGGATGGCGCGCGACATGACCTCCGCCACATTCTTGCGGCCGAGCGGACGTGCGCGCATCATGCCGGCCACGATATCGGAGGTCGAAATGATGCCCACCGGCTTGCCGCGCTCCATGACGACCAGGCGGCTTGTGCCGCCGGCGCGCATCTTCTGGGCGGCGTCGCAGGCCGGCACGCCGGCCTCCACCGTATCGAGCGGAGTGGTCATCAGCTCGCCGGCGGTCATGGTGCGCATGGCCTCCAGGCTCTTGGCGTCGGTGGAGAGCCATTCGGCGGCCATCAGGTCGAAGTCCGAGAGAATGCCCAGCGGGCGACTGTCTCGATCGGCCACGACCAAAGCATGCAGGTGTTGCTCGATCAGCACCTGCGCCACCCGCCCCAAGGTCAGGTCGGCCTGGCAGGTGATAATCCCGGGGTGCATCAGGTCCTTGACCAATTGCGCCATGGTGCCTCCTCGCCGCCGCCGCAGATCTGGGCGGGGCTACTTGACCTCGTCCACGTCCTTGTACCACTTGACCCGGTCCCCCACGCGGGCGCGCAGGCGCCAGGCCATCGACTTGGGTTCGGCCTCCATCAGGCGCAATGCCTCCCCCACCTGGCTTGAGACTCGTGCCTTGTGATCGCTGTTGAGCGTGTCGTAGGTCTGGGCCAGCGTGGCGATCTTCTCCAGGTTCATCGAGACTGTCCGCCACAATCCCCAGTCTTCGGCACACAGCTTGGCGATGCGTTTGATGTTGATGGTTTCGCGGTCGTCCTCGCCCAAGCCGTGTTCGAGGAAGAGCATGATCATGTCGATCACGTCTTTCTCGTTGATCTGAACGATCTGGGTCTTCTCGAGCACCATCTCGGCCAGCGGGATCGTGGGTGAATCCTTTTCCAGGCGGCCGTTCCACGGGATGACGTGGCAGAAGTCGAGTCTTTCGTAGAAGACGTCAACGTGGATGTGCAGCTGCGGATTCTCGAAGATGGCCCGGCTGCCTTCCGAGACGACGAACACTTCCTTATCCTCGGCATAGCCCAGGCCGGCCATCAGGGCGCGGATGCCTTTGCTGTCGCGGGCGTAGGCGGCGAAGTCGATGTCGGTGTAGGAGCGGCCCATCTTTTCCTGCAGGTAACCGAAGTGCGGGCAGTGGGTGCGGAAGGCCAAGGCTCCCAGCACGCGCAGGGTGAGGCGGGCTGCGTCTCCGGCGGCCACGATGCGCTGCAGTTCCTGCTCGAACTTCGCTCGCTCCGCCTGACCTTGTGGAGCCATCCCGACCGAAGGTTCTGGCATTGGGCACTTGTCCCGTTGTGAGTGGTTCGGAGGATTCGCCGTTGGGCGGATTATACTCCACCGGGCAGATTAGTGCAAAACCAAACAGCCAAGCTCAATAAACGTCACTAATCGAGCTCGCCATGCGTCGATTATTGCATAGGTATGCACGTTCTTGTTGACAGAAGTGACGATTTCCTGCATAATTGATCAACTCGAGCGAGACAGCCTCCAACAAAGCCTCCCATCTCGAGACAGGCTTGGCGAATGCCCGCCAGTTCGTGGCGAGGCTCCCATGAGGTGCGATGTGTCGGACGTCGAGCAAACGCTCATCCCGGCTCAGCGGCGCCGTCTGATTCGGGAATACCTCGAAATCCACCAGATCGCCCGCAGTTCCACCCTCAGCGACCTGCTCAAAGCCTCTGAAGCCACCATCCGCCGCGACCTCGAGTACCTCGAGATGCAAGGGATCGTCGAGCGCACCCATGGCGGAGCGATTCTCAGCCAGCGCCTGCCCAAGGAGCCGGCTTACGCCCACAGCGCCCAGGCCCATCCGGAAGAGAAACGCGCCATCGGGCGCGCTGCGGCGATGCTGGTCGAGGACGGCGACACGGTTTTCCTCAACAGCGGCACCACGACCACGGAGGTGCTGCGCAACCTGCGCGTGCGGACCGACCTGCCCAACCTCACCCTGCTCACCAGCAATGTCACCGCCGCCCTCGAAGCGCGCGACGCACCCTTCGAGGTTATCCTGCTGGGCGGCACATTGCGTCCGCGATCCAACTCGGTGGCCGGACGCTTCGCCATCGACATGCTCAAGCAGGTGTACGCCAAAAAGTGTTTCGTCGGCGTCGACGGGATCAGCCTCAAATACAACATCACCACCCCCTCCAGCGCCGAGGCCGAGATCGCAGCCGTGATGATCGAACGCACGCGCGGCCTGGCGGTGATCGTCGCCGACTACTCCAAGTGGGGCGTGGTCTCCAATTTCGAAATGGCCAAGATCGATCAGATCCAGGTCCTGGTCACCGACGAGAATCTCAGCGACGATGCCCGTTCCCAACTCCAAGGCCGCGCAGTCGAGGTGGTCGTGGCCAGCCGCGAGTTCGAGCCGGAAGGATTGCTCAAGCTGCGAGCCGGGCAGGAGAAACCAAATGCCGTTGTTCTCCAAGACAGCTAAGAAGTCTACGCGCCTGTTCTTCGCCACCGACGTGCACGGCTCGGAGCGGACCTACCGCAAATTCATCAACGCCGGCAAGTTCTACCAAGCCAACGTGCTGGTCATGGGCGGAGACATCACCGGCAAGATGATGATACCCATCATCCGCGAAGGCCCGGGCAAGTACCGCGCCACACTGCAGGGCACGCTCGAGCACCTGGAGGGCGACGAGGCACTCGCTGCGCTTCAGCAACGCATCGGCACCCTCGGCTTCTACAGCCAACTCATGGAGGCCGACGAGTTCAAGGCGCTGCAGGCCGATAAGGGCGCCGTCGACCGGCTCTTCCACCAGCTCGCCCGCCAGCGGTTGGAGGCCTGGGTGGACCTAGCCGAGACGCGCTTGCGCGGCACCGGCATTCGCTGCTACATCACCGGCGGCAATGACGACTACCCCGATGCGTTGACCGCGCTGCATCGCGCCGGCAGCGAGGCTGTGGTGGCCTGCGAGGGTCAGGCAGTGCCCATCGACGACGTGCATAGCATGGTCAGCATTGGCAACAGCACGCCTACGCCCTGGAAGACGCCGCGGGAGATGCCCGACGAAGCTTTGGCCGAAGTGATCGAGAAAATGGTGGCCCAGGTGCCCGACCGCAATCGCAGCATCTTCAACTTTCACGATCCGCCGGTGGATTCCACGCTCGACACGTGCCCCATGCTGGATTGGACGACCGACCCGCCAGCGCAAATCGTCAAGGCCGGGCAGGTGGTGCTGCATGGGGCAGGCAGCCATTCGGTACGTGCCGCCATCGAGAAGTACCAGCCCATGCTGGGGCTGCACGGCCACATTCACGAATCTGCCGGCGTGGCCAAAATCGGCCGCACGGTGTGCGTCAACCCGGGCAGCGAGTATGGCGAAGGATTGCTGCGGGGGATGCTGGCCAACCTCGTCGACGGGAAAGTCGAAAGCTACCAGATGACCTCGGGCTAGCGAGCCCAGGCAGCGCCAGAGGAGGAGGTGTCGACCCAGCTCGACAACCATTTGCGCTCACCGTCTGATCGTCGACCCTTTACTCTTGTGGGAGGGAATGCAATGGCGACAGCTGCGAGCACCCCTGAGGTCTTTACTCGCAAGGCCTCCGGCCTGGTACGGGTGATGTCTCCGTACTCGGCGTTCATCTATAACATCCTCACCATGGGCTTGATCTTCCCCTGGACCTACCTGTGGGCGCCCGGGGCGCTTCCTGGCGGCAAGCTGGTGTGGGGCATCCTGCTGGCCACGCTCCTGGAAATCCCGATTGCCTTTGCCTACGTGTGGCTTTCCACCGCCCTGCCCCGTTCCGGCGGCGACTACGTCTTCCAGAGCCGCGCCTTCGGCGGCTTCTGGGGCTTCACCTTGCTCATGTCGGGCTTTGTCATCTGGATCCTTCAATGGGTGGCGCTCTCGGGCTGGCTGCTCTCGTACCTGGGCTTCGCCCCGCTCTTCCTCGGGTTAGGCGCCACGCTCGGAAACACGGCGCTCTCGACCATCGGCGTGTGGTTCACCTCCTCGTGGGGCATCATCATCGTCAGCATCCTGAACGCGTTCCTCTCGATGCTCCTGCTGGTGAGCGGATTCAAGAACTACGTTAAGGTCCAGTACGTGATGTTCTATGCCATTCTGGTGGCCTTCGGCACGATGCTGGTCGTGCTTTTCACCACCCCGCATGCCGAGTTCGTTACGCGTCTGAATGCCTTCGCCATCGCCTCGGGGGGTGTGCCCAACTTCTACCAGACAGCCGTCGAAGCCACGAAAGCTGCGGGCATCAACCTCCACCCGCCCTTCAGCCTGCTGGCAACGCTTCTGGTTGCCCCCATCGCCTGGACCAGCCTGCAATGGGCGACGTACAGCGCCGAGCAGAACGGCGAGATCAAAGAGGCCCGCTCATTCAAGAATCAGGTTTTCATCCTGGTGGGTTCGCTGATCGTGACCGGGATCCTGCTCGCGCTGCTTGCCGCGGCCATTGAGCGGGCGGCGGGCTCCGAATTCCTTTACGTGGCTGGCGCCGGATACTGGTCAGGCGTGGCGGAAGCCAAGATCAGTGGCTTCTGGCTGTGGCCGAACATGCTGGCTGTGGCCATGGCTGCCAGCCCGCTGGTGGTATTCCTGATCGGCTTCGGCTACATCCTCAACTCGTTCCAGATTGTCAACAACTGCTACATCGGGGTCACCCGCATCATGGTGGCCATGTCGCTCGACCGCCTGCTGCCCGAGTGGGTGAGCAAGGTAGACGAGCGCTTGCACACCCCGGTCAATGCCCATCTGATCTACTTCCTGTTGAGCATCCCGGTCATCCTGCTGTACAACCTGTACTCCAAGTGGGCTCCGCTCACCCTGGGCGTGACTTTCGCCTGCGGGTACGTCTTCGCGGCCAGTTCGCTGGCCGGAGCCGTTCTGCCCTTCCGCGCCAAGGAGGTGTACGCCGCCTCCCCCGGGGCGAAGTACAAGCTGGGCAGCATCCCCTGGGTCACGATCCTTGGCGGCCTGGGTGCGGTGTTCGGCTTCGCCATGGTTGCCAGTTACCTCATCTACCCGCAACTCGGCCTGGTCAGCACACTCGCCTACAGCGTTGTGTTCGGGATCATTGCGGTCTCGGCCATCTGGTACTTCGCGGCCAAGGCAGCGCAGAAGCGACGCGGCATCAACGTCGACTACGCGTTCAAGGAGATCCCACCCGAGTAAAGCGCGACGTGTTTGCAGGGCGGGGGCGCATGCGCCCCCGGCCTGGCCGGTTGGACTTATCCATTCATATGCGAGTCGTTTTCCTCGCCGCGCGCGGCACGCCGGCTGCGGCGGAGTCCGACATCACCGTTTCATCTCGATAGGAGGTTTGCGTGAAAGAGCACGCGCGAGCCGTCGTCATCGGCGGCGGCATTATGGGGGTCAGTGTCGCGTACCATCTGGCCAAACTGGGCTGGAAGGACGTGGTGCTGGTCGAGAAGGGCGAGATTGCCAGCGGCGAATCCGGTTGGGCAGCCGGGCTTGTGACTCAATTCCACACCTCGCCAACGCTGATGCAGATCCGCAAATACAGCATCGATCTGTTCAGCGAGTTTGGGATGGTCAAGCACGTCGGCAGCCTGCGCGTGGCTTCCAGCCAGCCGCAGTTCAAAGAGCTGCTGCGCAACGTGAGTCAGGCGCGCGCGATCGGGCTGGAGGTGGAAGTGACCTCGCCCGACGAAACAGTCAAACGCTTCCCGGCTCTCTCCAAGGAGAGCCTGTACGGTGCGATCTTCCTGCCGCGCGATGGGCATCTCGACCCGTACCTCACCACCACTGATTTGGCGCGCCGCGCGCGCGAGTTGGGCGTGACGGTTTACACCAACACGCGCGTCACCGGCATCGAGCTTGGGCCTAAGGGCGAAGTGGCGCGGGTGCTCACCAACAAGGGCGCCCTCCGCACCGAAGTCGTGGTCAACGCCGCCGGCATGTGGGGCCCGCAGGTGGCAGCCATGGCCGGCCTGCACATTCCCACGACCCCGGTCGATCACCAACATATCACGCTCAAGGCTGTGCCGGGCAAGGAATTTCCGCACGACACGCCCTGCGTGCGCGATCCCGACAATCTGGTTTACCTGCGCGAGGAGGCGGGCGGCCTGGTCGTGGGCGGCTACGAACTCAACCCCTCGCCGCGATGGATTGACGGCCCACCGTGGGATCACGGCGGGGCGACACTGCCGCCTGATTTCGACCGCTTCGAGCCGCTGCTGGAGGGCGTTATTCGGCGCATCCCGGTGCTGGAGAAGGCCGAGATCAAGGGCCTGACCTGCCATCCGGGGGCTTACACGCCCGACAGCCGGCCGATGCTCGGGCCGATGCCCGGTGTGCGCGGCTACTGGTGCGCCAACGGGCTCTCGCTGCAAGGCTACGGCGGGGCGGGCGGCATGGGCAAGGTGCTGGCCGAGTGGATCATCGAGGGCGAACCCTCGCTGGATATCTTCTCCTTCCACGCCTGGCGCTTTGGCCGCTACTTTGCCGATCCGTGGTACGCCGCCGAGCGCACGCGCGAGGGCGTGAAGTACTACTACCTGCTGCGCTACCCCTACGACGAGAACGAGTGGGCCCGCCCGCACCGGGTGAGCCCGTTGCACTACCGCATGCAGGAACAGGGCGCGGCCTTCGGCGAGAAGTTCGGCTGGGAACGCGTTAACTACTGCCAGCCGGGCAAGGCCTGGCGGCGCATGGGCGCCGATCAGCGCGAGTGGGGCTGGAAGCGCCCGCCGTACTTCGACCGCGTAGCCGAAGAGCATCGCGCCGTTCGCGAACGGGTGGGCCTTTTCGACATGTCGTCCTTCGGTAAGATCGAAGTGCGCGGCCCGGGCGCACTGCCGCTCTTGCAGCGCCTGACCGATAGCCAAATGGACGTGCCCGAGGGGCGCGCTGTCTACACCCAGTTCCTCAACTCCCGCGGCGGCGTGGAGGGCGATGTCACCATCACTCGCCTGGGCAAGGAGCTCTTCCGCGTGGTGACCGGCTCCGGCTTCATCGGCAACGATCTGGGCCACCTGCGCCTCGGCATGCGGCCGGGCGACCCGCCGGTGGAAATCCGCGACGTGACCGAGGACTATGCCGTCATCGGAATGTGGGGCCCCAAAGCGCGCGAGGTGCTGCGTGCCGTCACCTCCAGCGACGTGTCGAACGAGGCGTTGCCCTACATGAGGGCGCGCACGATCGACCTCCGCGGGGCCAAGGTGCTGGCGCAGCGCATGACCTACGTCGGCGAGCTGGGTTGGGAGTTCTACGTCGAGGCCGCGCGAGCCGTGCAGGTGTGGGATGCGTTGCTGGCCGCCGGCAAGTCCTTCGGCATTGAGCCGGGTGGCTACAAGGTGCTCGATTCGCTGCGCCTGGAGAAGGGCTACCGCTACTACAGCGTGGATGTGACCATGCTTGAGAATCCGTACGAGGCCGGGTTGGGCTTCTGTGTACGCCCGGGCAAGGGTGAGTTCGTCGGCCGCGAGGCGCTGGCCAAGATCAAGGAGCAGGGGCTCACTCAGAAGCTGTGCACGCTGGCCATCGGGGGCGAGGACTATCTCACCCTCTACGGCGGCGAGGCGGTGCTTTGCGGCGGCAAGGTGGTGGGCCGGCTGCGCAGCGCGGGCTACGGCTTCACGCTGAAGAAGAATATTGCCTACGCGTATCTGCCTCTGGCGCTGAGCGCGCCGGGCACCGCGCTGCACGTTGAAATCTTTGGCCAGCACGTGGCGGCGCAGGTGGCCCCCGACGTGCTGCACGACCCGAAGGGCGAGCGGTTGCACGCCTAGCGCGATCAGCTTCGTTGGATGTATCTGCCAAACAACGGCCGCTGGGCGGCCGTTGTTTGCTTTTCCATGCGATGGCGAGGTCCCTGCCTGGGGATCCACCACAGCCCACTGGTAGAGGGCACAGCACGCCTTACTCTTGCGCGCGCACGCGCGGCATGCACACGGCTACCCCACTTGGGGAAACCGCAGCGCCAGTGTCCAGCAGGCCGCGCGGTCCCCCTCGTGAATTGATGCTGGGAGTATTCGGGCCGCAAGCCTGCTCAAGGGAGCGTGCATGGAGCTACAGCGAGCCGCGTCCGCAGCTGTGTGCGGGCCAACGCCGGCATCGCCGCTCCTGGGATAGGCCACTCCGCCCAGGCATCGCGAGCCACGGCCTCCGGGCTGAGGCCTCATCCACCCAGCCAGCGCGGTCAGCGTTGCACCTGGAAGCGGGTGGCGCTGGAGGGGAAATCGCGTCCCTCGCCAGGCCAGAACCTTCTCCCCCTCCACCCGGTAGATCGGCCCGTCCTCCATAATGAAATCCATACTTGGCAAAGTAGGCTGCGTCGAGCCGCGCCTGCAAGCCTGCATCCTGCCCCATGTCCGCGTGCCCCTCGAGGATCACGACCTCCTCGTCGCTTTCAAGATGGACGACGACGGATAAGTTGAGTTCAAGGTTACGCGTCTTGCGTGAACGCCGCTCGGTGGCAAAGAAGAAGGCGCCCTGCGCCCACAGCCCCCACAGGGGCGCGGCATGCGGCTTTCCATCGGGGCTTGCTGTCGCAACCCAGTAGTTGCGTGCGGCGTGCATTCGCTCGCCAACAAAATCCCACGAAGGCGTGCCCTCGCCCGAGGGCGCGGGCTGGATACGCTAGGGAGCCGGGATGTCGCGCCGGTCGGCGCGCGGGTTGGCGAGGCGTCGCGAGGGGTTGGGGCTCATCTCGATCTTTCAGGAAAGACAGAGCGGGTCAGGAGACCGCCGCTCACGCGGCCTGGTCCAATTCGCCGCGCACGGTCTCGTACAGGGCCTCGGCGCGCAGCTCCTGCAGCGTGTAGCAGGGGCCTTCGAGGTGATCGGCTAGCGCGCGCGCCAGTCCCTGATCGAAGGCGGCGTGCTCCATGTTGACCACCACACTGCGGATGCGCGCCTCGCGCAGTTTGTCAGCAAAGCGGTGAGCTTCCTCCACAGGCGGCAGCGTGCTGAGCGAGACGTTGGCCGCGCCGTCGGTGAGCAGGATCATCAGCGGCATCACTTCCGGATGCACCACTTTTTCCTGGCGGAAGACCTTGAGCGCCAGCGCCAGCCCGGCCGAGAGCGGCGTCTTGCCTCCCACTGGGATATCCGCCAGCGCCCGCGTGGCCAGGTGCGTGGAGTGTGTTGGCGGCAGCACCAAGTGGGCGCGGTCCTTCTGGAACACCACCAGACCCACCCGGTCGCGCCGCTGGTAGGCGTCGGTCAGCAGCGAGAGAATGGCGCCCTTGGTGGCGGACATGCGCTCGGCGACCGCCATCGACCAGGAGGCGTCCACGACGAACAGGATCAAGTTGGCTGCGCGGCGGACCCGGATCTTGCGATGGAAGTCGGAGGGATGCACCGCAAAGGCGACCTTCTCGCGCTCTTCGTGGCGCTCCACCTGGAAGGGCGCCGCGGCGCGCAAGGTGGCATCGATGGCGAGATCGACCGCCTTGCCGGGCGTGGGCCGTGCCTGGACGTAGCGCCCGCGCTTCTGGGTGGTGCGCGTGCGCGAGCGGCGCCCGGCCTGGCGCCGGGTGAGACGGTCGAGCGGCGTGGCCAGACGGCGCGGCGCGAAAGCCGAGCCCATCTTCACCTTCTGGCCGCCCTCCCACCACGGGCGTTCCGCCGATTCGACCGGAGGCTGGAGCCCCGGCTCGATCGGTGCGACCTGCGGCTGGGCTTCTTTGAGCGGGGCGTTCAGCTCATCTTTTTTTTTACGACGGTCGAGGCGGGCTGGTCTTCGCTCGGGCGCGGTTCGGCCTCATCCTGCGACTGCATGTCGGCGTGGATCTGGTCGATGCGCTCCTCAAGGTTGTACAGGCTCATCTCGCTCTGCTGCAAGGGGCCCTTCTTCATGCGGTGGGGCAGTGCGAGTTCGGCCGCCACGGCGATGTCGTGGTCGGTGATGGCCTTGCGGCCCTGAAGCGCCGCCTGGGCGCGGGCCGCCTTGAGGATGACCAGGTCCGCGCGGTGCCCATCCACCTGCAGCGAGGCAGTCAGGCCGGCGATGGAAAGCAAGTCGCGGCTGGAGTAGGCGACGTGCTCCACCAACTCGCGCGCGCGTTCGATCTCGGCCGAGAGTTCGTGCTCCTTGGCGAGCCATTCGGCGCGGAAGTCTTCGGGCGAACCCTCGAAGGCCAGGTTGCGCTCCATGATGGCCACCCGGTCGCGCGCGTCGATGATGCCGTGCACCTCGACGCACAGGGCAAAGCGGTCCAGAAGCTGCGGGCGTAGGTCGCCCTCCTCCGGGTTCATGGTGCCTACCAGGATGAACCGCGCCGGATGGGTGAACGAGATGCCCTCGCGCTCGACGATGTTCATGCCCATGGCCGCCGAATCCAGGAGGATATCGACCACGTGATCGTCGAGCAGATTGACCTCGTCGATATACAGCATCCCGCGGTTGGCCGAGGCCAGCACGCCGGGCTCGAAGTAGCGCTCCCCCTTCTGGATGGCCCGCTCGATATCCAAGGTGCCCACCACCCGGTCCTCGGTGGCCGAGACCGGCAGGTTGACGAAGGAGGTGCGGCGCATGTCGTAGGGCAGCGGACCGTTGGCATGCTCGCGCTCACGGCACTCGGTGCACCAGGTGGTCGGCCGGTCGGGGTCGCAGCCGAAGCGGCAGTTGCGCACCACGCGCACCTCAGGCAGCAGTGCTGCCAGGGCACGCGCGGCGGTCGACTTGGCCGTACCGCGCTCGCCGCGGATCAGCACCCCGCCGATGCGCGGGTTGACCGCATTGAGCAGGAGCGCACGCTTCATGCGCTCTTGGCCGACGATGGCCGTAAAGGGGAAGATTTGTGGCATGCCGGGACTCCACGTCGCATTATAACGCGCCGGACTGTGTCTCCCCTCCCCCGGACCGTCGGCCCACCCGTGAGCCGTGTGGCGAGGCCGCTTCGAGGAGAGAGACGTACGCCCGGCCCGGCCGCCTGGGGATCCTCGCAAAGCGGCCCAACCGCACCCTGCGGCAGTGGCCTTGTGCACGTT
This sequence comes from Chloroflexota bacterium, assembly GCA_026389925.1. Lineage (GTDB taxonomy): Bacteria > Chloroflexota > Anaerolineae > Anaerolineales > RBG-16-64-43 > RBG-16-64-43. The sequence goes on along the minus strand of JAPLGX010000252.1, from coordinate 4,017 downwards.
CTGCTGCCCCTCCTAGGGCCTTCGGTTGCGGGGAATGTCGTTCGCCCGTATAATACAAACATCTCGGAACCCGGAGTCAGTGAAGTTCATGTCGAGCCAACCCCCATCGTCGAGCCCGGAAGAGAACCCCACCGCTCCAGCTCGACCCGATAGCTCGATGGGCGATCTGCTTCAGCAGTCGGAAAGCGCAGACCAGCCCAAGCGAGGCGACATCCGCAAGGGCGTCATCGCCCGTATCACGGCCAACGAAGTGCTGGTTTCAATCGGCACCAAGTCGGAGGGCGTGATCCCGGCCAAAGAGCTCGAGAAGCTGGATGCCGCCGCGCGTGGCCAGCTCCACGAGGGCCAGGAGATCACCGTCTACGTGATCAACCCGGAGGACCACGCCGGCAACGTGCTGCTGTCGCTGGCGCGCGCCCAGGAAGAGACTGACTGGCATCAGGTGGAACAACTGATGGCGAGCCAGACGGTCTACGCCGGCCGGGTGGACGGCTTCAACAAGGGCGGTCTGATCGTTAAGGTAGGCAACTTGCGCGGGTTTGTGCCGGCCTCGCAGTTCAGCCTGAGCCGGCGCCATCGCAGCGAAGGCGAAACCCCCGAGCAGAAGTGGAGCAAAATGGTCGGCGAGCCGATCTACGTCAAAGTGATCGAGGTGGACCGCAGCCGAAACCGCCTGATCCTTTCCGAACGCGCCGCCGCCAAGGAGGCGCGCGAGAGCCAAAAGGAACGCCTGCTCAACGAGCTGCACGAGGGTGAAGAACACACGGGGAACGTCATCAGCCTGGCCAGTTTCGGCGCCTTTGTCGATTTAGGCGGGGCGGACGGGCTGGTGCATCTGTCCGAGATCTCCTGGAAGCGCATCAACCACCCGTCGGAGGTGCTGAAGGTCGGGCAGAAGGTGCGCGTCCGCGTGCTCGGGGTCGATCGCGAGCGCAAGCGCATCAGCCTGTCGATGAAGGCCCTGGCGCAAGATCCATGGGCGGAAGTGCTCGGGGCGCTGCACGAGGGGCAGCTGGTCACCGCCACAGTGACCAAGCTGGCGAAGTTCGGCGCCTTCGCGCGCCTGGAAGGCCACGACGAAGTCGAGGGCCTGATCCACATCACCGAATTGTCGGAGAAGCGCATCGAGCATCCACGCGAAGTATTGCAGGAAGGCCAGACGCTCACCCTGCGGGTGGTCAAGGTCGACCCGCAAGCACGGCGCATCGGGCTCAGCTTGAAGCGTGTGCAATCGGCCGACTACGCGGATATGGACTGGGAAGCCGCCATGCGCGACATGTCGACCGAGGAGGGCGAAGCACCCCTGCCCGCCGAGGCACCTCCGCCCGCCGAGGCCTCGGGCGGCGAGGCGTAGGGCCCACACGTCCCGCGTCCTCCACCCGTTACAAACTTCCAGCAAAAAAGCTAGCGCCGACCCCCGGCGCTAGCTTTTTTCGGGCTGCGCAACCCGGCCAGCAGGTGCGCCGTATATTGGGTAGAAGCTCCCGCCGGGCGCACTCGACGCGGAAACCCACGGAGCTTTGTTCTGTATCCGGAGGCCGCCATGAAACCCCTTCTCGTGCTGACTGCTGCCCTGGCCATCCTGGCCATGGCCTGCTCGGGCGTCACCGTCAACCTCCCCACTGTGAAGGAACTCGAACTCGGGCCCACCCAAACCTACTTGATCAATGAACCCCTGCCGGCAGGCAGCGATCCTGTGGCTCTCACGCTTTCGATGGGTGCCGGGCGCCTCGAGGTGCACGGCGGAGCGCAGAACCTGGTCGAAGGGAGCGTCCGCTGCAACGTCCCCGCCTGGAAGTTGGTCGTCGACCGCGCGGCCAACCAGATCGACATTCGCCAGGAAGCGCCCGAGGGCTACACGGCGCCCACCGGCAGCTCCGTGGTTAATGAGTGGGACGTCCGTCTGGGGGCGCATCCGTTTGACCTGCATCTCAACGCGGGCGCATACCGCGGCACGCTCGACCTTTCCGGGGTCCCGCTGCGTAGCCTGGAGGTGCTCGACGGCGCGAGCGAGTCCCAGGTGCTATTCTCCAGCCCCAACCCGCAACGAATGGAAGAACTGGTTTACCGCACCGGAGCCTCGACGGTTGAGTTGCGCGGGCTGGGCTATGCGCGCGCCAAACAGATCACGTTCGTTTCGGGCGCGGGCACCTACACGCTGGATTTCACAGGCGAGGCGAGCGAGCCGACCACGGTTTCCATTCGCTCCGGCGTGAGTACGGTGCACGTGATCGTCCCGGCCAACGCCAATGCGCAACTTTCGCTGGGCGGTGGACTGCGCGAGGTGTCGGCCTCCGGTGCCTGGGCCGGCAGCGGCAACTTCTACAATGTTGCCGGCGATGGCGTGGAGCTTGAGCTGAACGTAGACATGGGTGTAGGTCAGCTCATCCTTGAGACCCGCTGAGCGCGCACGCGATCGACTGTCGCGGCGGCGAGCGGGTTGTGATGGACGAGATGCAGCGAGACGAGACATGCGCTCGGTGAGCGTTCCGGAGGAGTGGGTCGCACAAGCGCGGGCGGGCGACCGGCAGGCCTTCACCTTGTTGGTGGAGGCCTACCAGGTGCCGGTCTACAACCTGTGCCGGCGCATGCTGGGCAACCCCGGCGAGGCCGAAGACGCGGCCCAGGAAACCTTTTGGCGCGCTTTCCAGGCGCTCGAGGGCTACGACCCCCAGCGCCCGTTTGCCACCTGGCTACTTTCGATCGCCGCCCACCACTGCATCGATTACTTGCGCCGGCAGCGGCTGGTGGCGCTCTCGCTGGAGGCGATGCCCGATTACCACGATACGCCGGACTCGGCGCCCGGCCCGGAAAGTTCGGCCGAGGCGCACGAGCGGGAACGCCGGGTGGCGCATATGCTGCAAATGCTCGACCCGCTCGATCGCGCCGCGATCGTCATGCGTTATTGGTATGACCTTTCGTATGAAGAGATGGGCGAGGCCCTTTCGCTCTCGGTCAGTGCGGTGAAGAGCCGCCTGCATCGCGCACGCCGCCAGTTGGCCGGCGTGTGGCCCGAGAGCCCGGCCGGCGGCCTTGCTCGAGGAGGGACCCATGATGCCGCACCAGCCGTTTGAGGAGTGGCTGCTTGCCGCACACGATCTTTCGCCGGCAGAGGCGGCCAAGCTTGAAGCGCATCTGCGCTTTTGCTCCTCCTGCCGCGCTCTGGCCGCGGGTTGGGCCGAAGCCGAACGCCGGCTGGAGACGGCGCCGCTGCTCGTGCCTGAGGAGGGCTTCGCCGGGCGCTGGCAGGCGACCCTCGCCGCGCGCGAAGTCGCGCAGCGCCGCTGGCAGGCCTGGCTGCTACTGGGCCTGGCTTTGGCGGGCGCCTTGGCGCTCGCCGTGCTGTTGGGCTGGCAGGCGCTGAGCGCGCTGCTCTCGCCGGCGCACGCGGCCGTCAGCCTGCTGCAGGTGATGGTGTGGGTCGCCGCCGCGGTGGCTGCAGCGCAACAAGTCGGGCTGGTGCTGGTGCGCAGCCTGGCGGCGCTCGTCCCACCCGGGCTTTGGATTGCGCTGGTCGTGGGTGCTGCGGCACTCATTTCGCTCTGGCTGATCACGATGTCGCGCTATGCGATTCAAGGAGTACGACAATGAGGACTCTTTTGCGAAGTGCACTGCTCGCGTGTGTGTTGCTGCTCATGCTCCCAGGCCTGGCCTTGGCCGACGGCCCCGAGGATGGCAAGCTCATCTTCGGCGGCACATACATCTTGGCGCAGGGAGAGACCCTGAGCGGCGACCTAGTGGTGGTCGGCGGCAGCGTGACCGTCGAGGAGGGCGCCCAGGTCAACGGCAACGTGGCCCTGGTGGGCGGCTCGGTCACCATCGACGGTACAGTCAACGGCGATGCCGTGGCGGTCGGTGGCACGCTCAGTCTGGGCCCGAAATCGGTGGTGACGGGCGACGTGGGCACCTTCGGCGCAATGCTCAACCGCGCCGAAGGATCGCAGGTCGCCGGCCAGGTCACCTCCGGCGGCGGGCTGCAAGTGCCCTTCACCCTGCCCGTCCCGCGCACTGTCCCGC
>JAPLGX010000110.1 GCA_026389925.1 Chloroflexota bacterium | reverse complement strand
TGATACTGGATCGGACAGAAGTTGATATGCTGCGGCTGTTCTCCTACAACGTTTTCCATGGGGCCAGTGTAGATACGTCCGTTATCGTACTTCGGCGCGTGTCTCTGCCCGCCGCTGACCATCAGGTGGAGATCGTTCGTGACCGCGCGCCCTCGGGCTCGGCTACTGGAATCATGCAGGCGCAACGGATATGGCAGGAACATCCCGAGAAGTTCTTTGTCCTGCCCAATCCTGCTGGATTGGACACCTTGGTCAAGAAGATCTCCGACGCTTCTTTGCCCTTAGGTGAGTTTGCGACAGCGTATTTCGGCATCCAAACCTTCGATCGCGGCAAATTCGTAAGAGGAATCCGGCGAACAAAGCGCTTCAAACCAGTGATTGACGGCGCGAACATAGGCCGCTATTCCCTTGCAGCGAGCTCGGAGTTTGTTGATTTTGAGCCCGAGGCGATAAAGAGCGGCGGGAAACAAGATGTCTACGAGCGAGAGAGGATTGGTGTACGCCAGATCGGGGAATCTCCGATTCCGACGATTCTGCCCGCCGGGATGTATACACTCAACACTATTTACAACATCTACTTCACGAAGCAGGTGCAGTACGATATTGCCTTCATCCTGGGAATCATGGCCTCGAAGCTTCTGAAGTGGTATTGGCGAACCACCTTCTTTGACGAGAAACGAACTTTCCCGAAGATAAAGAAAGATGCCTTGCTCTCCATTCCAATTCCTCGACTTGACTGGACAGATGCATCTGTCAGACGAGAACACGATAGGATTGCAGCGGTCGTGCGAGAGATGCTTGATCTGAGGCGGCGCGAGGCGGCCACCAAGAACAAGGACGAGCACGAGCGCCTCCAACGCCTCATTGAGGCAACCGACGCTCAGATCGACGGGCTGGTATATGAGATATACGGTTTGACGCCTGGAGAAATCGAGTCTTTGGAAGCTGCAGTCGCGTAGGCTATCGACAGGGATCATCATTGCTGGCAAAAAGATCAAGGCCAATACGCCATCAATAGATACCCAAAACTCAACCGCCACAGAAACAAACAGCACAAACTCGAAATATCCTAGATGGAACTGGGGGAGACCGGGGGAGAAGACCGCCCAGTGCACACTTCTGGGGCCCTGTAATGTATCCCCCGCTTTCGTTGACTTTCACTTGGCCGCCTCGTACAATCGTCCTCGACTCCATCCATTCTTGCACGCATGCAGGAGGCCGGCATGACCGAACGCACAGTCGTCTCCACCTCGGGCGCTCCCAAACCCATCGGGCCATATTCCGTCGGCATTCGCTGCGGCGGCTGGGTCTACCTCTCGGGGCAGCTCGGGCTTGACCCGGCAACCAACAAGATGGTGGCCGGTGGCGTGGAAGCTGAGACTCGCCGCGCGCTGCAAAACCTCTCGGCCGGGCTCAAGGCGGCGGGGGCCTCGCTCTCCAGCGTCGTCAAGACGACGGTCTTCTTGCGCGACATGGCCGACTTTGCCAAGGCAAACGCGGTCTACGGTGAGTTCTTCACGACCGAACCGCCCGCGCGGTCGACGGTTCAGGCTGCCGCCCTGCCGCGCAACGGCGCCGTGGAAATCGATTGCGTTGCGTGGGTTGAGTGATGTCGGCCTCCTCTGCACCCGCTGTCGGCTCGCGTGAGTTGATCCTGGTCGTCGACGATGAGGCGCATATCGTGGATCTGGTGCGCCTGTATCTCGAACGTGAAGGCTATCGCGTGCGCAGCGCCTCGCGCGGCGAAGCGGCTCTCAGCGAGGTGCGCAGCCACCCGCCGGCCCTGGTCATCCTGGATGTGATGCTGCCGGGGCTGGATGGATTCGAGGTCTGCCGGCGGCTGCGGGCGGAATCGCAGGTGCCGGTGCTGATGCTCACCGCGCGCGACGAGGACCTCGACAAGATTCTCGGGCTGGAGCTCGGCGCCGACGACTACCTGACCAAACCCTTCAACCCGCGCGAGGTGGTGGCCCGGGTGCGCGCCATCCTGCGCCGGGCTGAACCGGCCGCGGCAGGAGAGGCCGCGGTCCACATCGGAGATCTGGTGGTGGATGCGGCGCGGCGCGAGGTGACCGTGGGCGAACGGCGGGTGGACCTGCGGGCCAAGGAGTTCGATTTGCTGCTGCACCTGGCACGCCACCGCGGGCTGGTGCGCACGCGCGAACAATTGCTCAGCCAGGTGTGGGGATACGATTTCGAGGGTCAGACGCGTACGGTGGATGTGCATGTGGCCCACCTGCGCAAAAAGATCGCCGGGGCCACCGTGCAGATCGAGACGGTGACCGGCGTGGGCTACAAGCTCGTCGTCCCCGGCGAGCGCTAGGGGCGCCCATGTTTTCCTCGCTGCGCTCGCGCCTGCTGGCTTCCTATCTCTTTCTCACGCTGCTCGTCCTCACGATCGTCGCCGCGGCCGCCGTCGTGTTCCTGTTGCGCTTTCCCAGCCCCACGCGCCAGGTGTTATCGCGCCTGGCGCAGGCGGTGGAGGTGGCCGAGCGCCTGCCCGGTGTGAAGCTCGACGACAACGCAGCGCTGGTGCGCGCCGCCGACGCGGCCTTCAACGTGCGCTTCATCGTGGTCGATCGCGCCGGCCAAATCCTGGCCGACAGCCGACCCGCCAGCGGTGCTCCCACGCGGCTGCGGCGCGGCGTCGCCGGTCTGAGCACTGCACGCAGCGGCACGTTCCTGGATGCAACGGGGGCACGCTGGCTTTTCGTCGTGCGACCCCTGGGCAACGATCGCGGGTTGGCGGCCGCCGAGCCGCAGCCGCCGGCCGGCATCGGCGCGCTCCTGGCCGACGAGGTGCTGCCGCTCTTTTTCCAGGCCGGGCTGGTGGCGCTCTTCTTCTCGCTCGTGCTGGCCTGGCTGATCTCGCGCTGGGTTTCCGGGCCGGTGCAGGACCTGGTGCGCGCCACGCGCAAGGTGGCCGAGGGGGAGTTTGACGTCCCCGTGGCGCGCGCCGGCCCGCAGGAACTGCGGGAATTGCAGGATTCGTTCTCCGAGATGGGCCGCCGAGTCCAGACCAGCCTCAAATCGCAGCGCGACCTGGTGGCCAATGTCTCGCATGAGCTGCGCACGCCGCTGACTTCGATCGCCGGATTCGCCCAGGCGATCCTGGAGGGAGCGGCCGCCACGCCCGAGGCTGTGCGTCTGGCCGCCGGCGTCATTCACCAGGAGGCGCAGCGCATGCGCCGCCTGGTGGAGGGGTTGCTCGATCTGGCGCGTCTGGAGGCGGGCCTCGCGGCGATGGTCCGCACGCGCCTCGATCTGAGCACCTTGGTGGCGGCTGTAGG
>JAPLGX010000159.1 GCA_026389925.1 Chloroflexota bacterium | reverse complement strand
CGCCGGGCGGCCCGACGAAGCACAGGATGGGCTGGCGCAAGCGCTCGGGCGAGAGGCTGCGCACGGCAATGTATTCGAGTATTCGTTCCTTGGCTTTGGGCAGGCCGTAATGCTGCGCATCCAACACTTCGGCCGCATGACGAACGTCGAGGTTGTCGTCGCTGGCTTTTTCCCACGGAAGCTCGATCAGCCAGTCGAGATAGGTGCGCACGATGGCCACCTCGGGCGCCATGGAGGGCATTTGCTCGAGGCGCTCGATTTCCTTGCGCGCCTTCTTGTCGACTTCCTCGGGCATGTGCGCCGCGGTGACCGCCTCGCGCAGCTGGGCCAACTCTTGAGTCCAACTGTCGGCCTCGCCCAGCTCATTCTGGATGGCCTTCATCTGCTCGCGCAGATAGTACTCACGCTGCGAATGGTCGACTTCGCTTTGCACCCGGGTGTGGATGCGGTTTTCAAGCTCGAGCACGTCCAGCTCGCGCCCCAGGATGACGCTCAGGCGCTGCAAGCGCGTGTTGGGGTCGATCGTCTCGAGCATTTCCTGGCGGTCGGAAAGCGGCACGCCCAACGCGGAAGTGATCAGGTCGGCCAGCCAGCCCGGCTCGTCCACGTTCATGGCGAAGACGTAAGCCTCTTCCGGCAGGCTACGATTGAGCTGGACGACCTTCTCGAAGAGGGCCAGCACGGCACGCATCATGGCTTCGGTCTCGCGCGTGCGCTGCTGAGGTTCGAAGATCGGCCGCGCCCGGGCGCGCAGGTAGGGCTGAGTCTGGGTGAATTCAAGCGCCTGGATGCGGCGGCGACCCTGAGCCAAGACGGTGGTCGAGCCATCCGGCATGTGCAGCACCCGGCCGACGGCCGTCTCGCAGCCAACGGGGTAAAGGTCCTCCGGCCCGGGTTCGGCGATCTCCGCGTCGCGCTGGGCCAGCGCCACCAGCGTTTCGCCCGCGGCGTGCGCCGCCTCGAGCGCGGCCAGGGTCGTTTCGCGGCCAACGAAGAGCGGGGTCACCATGCGCGGGAAGAGCACCATGTCGCGCAAGGGAAGCACAGCGCAACTGATCAGGCCCTCGGCGTCGACGGTGGCGTCGCGAATGCGCTGCAGCTCCTCAGTGCGATTGCCCAGCACCTCGGCGAACTCGGTGCGCATTTGCCACTCGCGAAATTCATGCCCAGTCATCGTCACTGCTTGTCAGAGGCACACGCCTCTCCTCCCTGCGGGCCGCGCGGCGCTGCGCCTCGCGCTCCCAGACCTGCGGCCAATCACGCAGCACGTCGGCCGACACAAACATGCTCCCCGCCGAGAGGATCACATCCTCCTCGGAGGCGTTCTCCAGCGCCCGCGCCAAGGCCGCCCTCACCGGAACAGCCACTTCGGCCGGGCAGCCGCGGGCGCGCATGCGCTCCACCAGGTCGTCTGTCTCCGACGCGCGCGGATGTTCGGCGTGGGTCACGAAGACGAGCGACACCCGCGGGATCAGTTCGTCCAGAATGCCGTTGATGTCCTTGTCGGCCGACGCACCGAAAATCAGAATCACCCGACGCGCGGGGAAGTAGTCGTCGAGCGCTGTCCGCAGGCGCCGCGCCGAATCCCGGTTGTGGGCCGAGTCGGCCACCACGAAGGGCGCCCGGTGCAGGATTTGGAAGCGGGCTGGCCATTCGACGGTTCGGAAACCCTCGCGGATGGCTTCCTCGGAAACGTGCAGCCCCCGCCCATTGACCACCTGCAGTGCGGCGTAGGCCACCGTGGCGTTGATCACCTGGTGGTATCCGAGCAGCGGGATGTCAAAGCGCGGCGGTACCCATTCCCACTGCTGGGGCTGACCGCGTTCCAGGTATTCGTTGACGCGCTCTTGGGAGGCCGCGGACCAAATGGTGAGCGATTGCCCGTCGAGCGAGTGACGCAGCGGCGCAAACAGCCAATCGCGTCCGACCAGGACGAACGGCGCTTGACGTTCTTCGGCAATGGTCTTGAGCACGCGCAGCGCCTCGCTCTCCTGCGGTGCGCTGACCAACGGCACCCCGGGTTTGACGATTCCGGCTTTCTCACGCGCGATCTCCGCCAGGGTATGACCGAGCAAATGGGTATGGTCGTACGAGAGTGAGGTGATCACCGAAACCAGCGGGTGAACAACATTGGTCGCATCCAGCCGGCCCCCCAGGCCCACCTCGATCACGGCTGCCTCGGCCTTCTCCGCCGCATAGTACATGAAGGCCAGCGCGGTGGTGATCTCAAACGTCGTCAGGCCCGGCACCTTGGCCACCACAGGACGTATCTGCTCGGTCAGTTCGCTCAGCCGCTCGCGCGGAATGTCGTGCCCGCCAAGTTGGATGCGCTCCGCGAAATCCACCAGGTGGGGCGAGGTGTAAAACCCCGTCCGGTACCCGGCCGCCCGCAGAGCGGAGGCCGTGAGCGCCGACACCGACCCTTTGCCTTTGGTGCCGGCCACGTGGATCACCGGGTAAGCCTCTTGCGGATTTCCCAACAGGTCGAGCACTACGCGCATGCGGCCCAGGTCGAACGTCTGCGGCGAGTAGCGGTAGGTCCGCTGCAGGCTGTAGTCGACGAATGAATACAGATAGTCGAGCGCGTCGTTGTACGTCATGCGGCTCATCGCAGGGATTCTAACCGTTGGGGGGATTGACGACAAGACGGGCGTACCCGCTCGGCATCGATCAAGGAGCATGGGCATCGGGGCTGGGGGCACGCCTCGCACGTCTCAGGGATGGCTGGGCAGGCAGAGCCTGAACACGCTGCCCTTGCCCAACTGGCTCTCGGCCCATGCGCGGCCATGGTGCCACTCGGCCACCGAACGAACGATGGCCAGCCCCAGACCCCAGCCGCGCCTCTCGTCAGCTTCCGGGCGAGCCACCTGGTAGAAGCGTTCGAACAGGCGCGGCATGTCAGCCGGCGCAATCCCCACGCCGCTGTCTTCCACCGCGAAGACAACCTGGCCTTGCGCCGCTTCGACCCGCAGGCGCACCACGCCTCCCGGGCGGTTGTAGCGGATGGCGTTGTCGATCAGGTTGCCCAGGGCACGTTCGAGCAGCGAAGCATCTGCCGTCAGCCTCGGCAGGCTCTCGGGGAGGTCCAGTTCGAGACGCACGTTGTGGCTGACCGCCTCCGGGCGATACTCCTCCAGCAGCGCCTCGAGCAGCGCACGCACGTCAATGGCGGCGGCATGGGCTTCGATCCCCTTCTCAATGCGCCCCAGGTCAAGGAGATCGCCGACCAGCCGCGCCATCCCGCGCACGCCATCACGAATGCGCCCGACGTATTCTTTCTGTGCGGGATTGAGCGGGCCGAGCATCTCCAGCATGTTGACAAGGCCGTCGACCAGCGTCAGCGGGCGGAGCAGGTCGTGGCTCACGGTATTGACGAATTCGGTTTTCAGGTCTTCGAGTTCGCGGAATCGGGTCACATCCTGCAACAGGCAGACCTGGCCGAGGGAAAGCGAGTGCGGCCCGGGCACCGGACGGGTTGTGGCCAGAAGGCGCACACCACTTGGCGCCGCGAATTCAAACGTGCGGCCCTCCGGGCCGGCCTCGGCCAATGCCTCGGCCAACCCGCCGTGCGGGCTGCGGCCTACCGGCTCACCCGGCCCAGGGAGCGCCGCCCCCAACATCGTGCGCGCCGCAGCGTTGGCAAACGTCACGCGCCCCTCCGCGTCGGTCATCAGCACGCCATCCGGAATGGCGGCCAGGATTGTCGCCAGCCGCTGGCGCTCGCCCTCTGTCGCTTCGAGCAACCCGGCGTTGGTTACGGCCAGTGAAGCCTGGCCGGCCAGCCCGCTCAGCAATTCGACCACGCCGGCATCGAAAACCTGCGGCTGGCGGAAGGCGAGCCACATCGCGCCGTAGAACTTGTCGGCCTGCGAGAGGCGCAGCGCGATCAGCGCACCGATGTGACCCGCGAGCGAAGCCGGGAAGAAGTCCTCCGCTTTGGTCACATCCGCCACCAACCACGGCGATCGATCGCGAACGCGGGAGAGAACATATTCATCGAGCGGCGCCATGGTGCCCGCCAATTCGCCCGCCGCCACCTCTGGGTACCTTTCGGGCGGGCGGCGACCCCAGGCCACGACGATGCGCGCGCCCTGCGCCGAGGAGCAGGAAAGCGCGCTCTGGAGGATGGGCAGGCAGGCTGGAAGAAGTTCAAGATGCGTGGCCACGCCCCGGCTGGCTTGCAGAAGCAGATCCTGATCGCGGATCTGCCGGTGCAGGTTTTGACGCATGAATTCAAAGGTGCGCCCGAGCGCGGCCAATTCGTCGTCGCCGCTCACCGCGATGCGCCGGTCGAGGTCGCCGCTGGCGAGCGCGCTCGCTGCGTGCACCAGTTGGCGCAAGGGGCGAGTGATGCGCTGGGCGATGACGATCACGATCATTTGGGTGACCAGCGTGACCAGCAGGGTGAGGAGGCCGATCTGCCAGCCGGCGGCGAGCGACGTGCTGAGTGCGGCCGCCTCCGGCACGCGCAGCGCGACGTACCAGTCCGGATAGCTGAGCGGCACGACGTACGTCAGTCGCCGGCGGCCGTCGGAGGTCGTCCCCAAATACCAGGCACCGCCCTGCCCCTCCGAGCCTGCGGGTTGCTCCTCCGACCACGGCTCAGCGGTTGACGGATACAGGACGGCGTAGTTGCGGTCGAGCAGCACGCCGCTCGAGTCAGGCAGGCTGGCGAGCGCCGCCTGGACCGGCGCCAGCAGGGGATTTATGTCGAAGGATGTGCGGCCGACGAGAATGCCCAGCGGACGCCCAGGCGAGATAGCCACCGGCTGAATCATCTCCAGCCACGGATTCGATGAGCCGCGGATGTCGATCCAACCCAGCCACGGGGAACCGCCAAGGGCCACGCTGCAGCCCTCGGCCTCGACCAGCGAGGCACAGAACGGATCCACGAGGGCCGGCACGCTGGCGCTTACCCGGCCTGCCTTGGTCAGGAAGGCCAGTTGTTGGAAGTACGGCGGCTGGCGCAGTCGGTCGGCGAAGTAGGCCGCCAGCTCAACCGGGCGATCGGCCAGGCGCGCCACGTCGCCTGCCATGTCTTCAAGCAGCGTTTGGCCGGTCATGATGGCGGCCGGCAGAGTCTCCGCCGCATGGCTGGAGGCCAGCCGCGCCTGGGTCAACAGGTCACCCCGCGCTTGCTGGCGCGTTTGAATCACCACTGCCGCGAGGATGACCGCCGCCATGAGCGTCAGCGGCACGGTCACCCACAGGCTAAGGTGCCACACCAGCGAGCGTTGGAAGCGGGTCGTGACAAGCGCGGCAGGCTCTGCCCAAATGGACGGCAGCCCGAGCCGCAGGAGTTCGCAGAGAGCCGCTCCCGCGAGTAACTCAAGCCCCACGCCCAGCAGGTGCGCCGGCAGACGGGATGTGACAAAGTCGAGGGTCGCAAGCACATCGCCGCGCGCTAAGCTCCAATCTCCAGCCGCGCGCAGCAGGAGAGCCACCGGCAGCGCGGCGATGGCTGCGCCCCATGGCCGGCGCAGCCATCCAAAAAAACCACCCGCGTAATCGTTGCGCACGAGCAGCGCGATCCACCACGACACGAGCCCGTATTCGACGATGGTCATGACCTGGTGGGTATCGAGCAGCGAACGCGTAAGACCAATGACCAGCCCGAGCAGGAGAGTCGGCAGCGTGCCGGCCAGTCCGGCCGACAGCATCACCGGGACAAAGGTGAGCAGGCCGGCTGCCACCGCCGGGACGCTGAGCGGCACTCCGGGCAGACTGCTCAAGCCGACCATCGGCAGACGAATGGCCAATGCGCCGCCAGCCAGCGGAGCCGCGGCCAGAAGCACCGCCCATGCTCGCCAGCGTGCCGCCGCCATATGACGGGCAGAGCTCAGGGCCAATCCTGCCGCCAACAGGAGAACCGCGAATTCGCCCAGCAGCCCCCACAAATGAAACGGGACGAGCGGCATCTGAATGGATCCGGCAATCCAGGCTTCAAACCCCATCAACGCTCCCCGGAATTCCAGCGGACGTGAGCCCGGCGCGCAAGGTCTTGACGCGCTGCGCGCCGTGCGAGCTTGATTATAAGACCACGACTCGTATGGCGTTGGCTCGGCCGCCCTGACTTGTCGGGCGCAGACGATTATGCTAGACTAAAAACTCTCGCCGGGAGGCCAGGCATGCCCGAGAAGATCCTCATCGTCGACGACGATCTCGACACCCTGAAGCTGGTGGGGATGATGCTCCAGCGGCGGGGGTACTCGATCGTGGCCGCCATCAACGGCACCCAGGCGTTGAGCAAGGCCGCCAGCGATCGCCCGGACCTGATCCTGCTCGACGTGATGATGCCCGACCTCGACGGTTTTGAAGTCGCCCGCCGGCTGCGGGCCGACCCACTTTACGCTTCAGTCCCCATCCTGATGTTCACCGCCAAGGCCCAAGTGGACGACAAGGT